>CALDHV010000041.1 GCA_937902305.1 uncultured Clostridia bacterium | reverse complement strand
CATGAAGTATCTGGTGGGTACCATGATCGAGATCCCCCGCGCTGCTCTGACCGCTGACGACATCGCCAAGGAAGCGGAGTTCTTCTCCTTCGGCACCAACGACCTGACCCAGATGACCTTCGGCTTCAGCCGTGACGACGCCGGCAAGTTCCTCGGCGCGTACTATGACACCAAGATCTACGAGAACGATCCGTTTGCGAAGCTGGATCAGAAGGGTGTCGGCAAGCTGATGGATATGGCGGTCAAGATGGGCAAGGGCACCCGCCCGACCATGCACTGCGGTATCTGCGGTGAGCACGGCGGCGACCCGACCTCCGTCGAGTTCTGCCACGCGATCGGTTTGGACTATGTGTCCTGCTCGCCGTTCCGCGTCCCGATCGCCCGACTCGCCGCTGCCCAGGCCGCGATTAAGGAGCAGGGGAAATAATTCCCAGTCTCTGAAAATCGCAGAGCTGACGATCAACGCGAAATATGCACACAAGTTCGTGGATACGCTCCCTGATGTGCATCATTTCAAGCCAAGTCAGTGGAAAGATGTAAAGGTCACAATTTATATCTGAAACGAATCCCTCTGTCGGGCAACCGGCAGAGGGATTTTGATAAAAGAAACCATTTAGGAGGGTAATATGACAATAGCCGCAGGTTGGATAAGGCAAATACACAATTGCCAAGAGTTGGTATTTATTTCCGATAGTAGATTGTGTGGAGGGCACAGATGGGATGAATGTCCAAAGCTAACAACTTTACCTGGTAACACTTGTGCTTTGGCATTTGCTGGCGATACCGAATACGCATATCCAATGATGATGCAGATTAGGCAAGCAATGGCTGGTTATACCAGAATAGAAACACGAGCAATGGATATAACTGATATAAATGGTCACCTTTTAAAACACGCCAATCATTTAATCAATTCTGTTTATGATTTAGCTGACCCAAATTATTATCCAGATAACGAGTTTATTTTTGGAGGATATTCTTGGATTGAAAAGAAATTTAAGCTATGGAGATATTACTATAAAAAGAATGAAAAAGCGTTTGCAAAGGACGGACAAAACCATAGAATACTAACCAATGTCAGCGGAAATATTGTAGTAATAGGCGACCAAAAAGAGAATTATAAAAAAGAATTACGAAGTATACTTCGTGAAAAGTATGGTGCCACTATTGAAACGCAAAAAGGATTATCATTGGATATGGAACCATTTGAAGCTTTATGCAAAATGCTGAAAAAAGCAAAAAAGGAAGATACAATAGGTGGCGCCCCACAAATGATTAAATCATATCAATATATGAATTGTCGTCCTGTTGGAGTATATTGGCCAATGAAGAAAGATGATTTTTCAAATCGCACATTATTAGGTAGAAAACTTTTTGATTACGAGGATACTAAATATTGGTTTATTGATCCAATTACATTACGGACAAATGCCTGCAACAAAGCAGTTGAAACTGGTGAATGAATAGTTCCTGTATTTTTGTTCAAGATAATATATCGCACATTTTTCAAACCTCTTTTTATTTGGTAAAATGACATCACCAAATAAAAGGAGGTTTTCTTTATGAAATCATTATTCGAGCAAATGGGCGGCACATACAAGCAAGTCGGAGATTACCTGCTCCCCGATGTTGAACTGCCAGAAGAAAAGCCAATCGGCGTATGGGGACAACGGCACTACAAGTATTTGAGAAACGCAAACCACATCCTTTTCAGTCAGTTGACTATCAGTGGTAAGATGAACGACTATCTTGCCAATATAGACCTTCAAGCAGAGGAAATGTTCTTTCAGCTGGTAAATCGATTCGCCGAATGTGACGGCATCACGGAAGCGCTCAAAGCCGCCGATCAAATGGAGTGGGTACGGCGTATGAATACTGTCCGAGCAAAAGCGACCGAAATCGTCAACAAGGAGCTGATCTTTGTATGATAACGCTTGAAGATTTGTGGTACGGAAATATCAACCCGCACGAGCAGTTCCTTGACGGCAACGAAAAGCTCAAAGAACTGCTGCCTATTATGGCGAAAGACAGAGAAAAGCTGTCCACCGGATTTTCGTCTGAGCAAAACGAATGGCTTGAAAAATACGATGACATTATCAACGAACTGCACTCCAACGCCGAAGTCGAGGCATTCAAATACGGCTTCCGTTTGGAATAATCAAGCGGCATTTTCTTTTAAGATGAGATTTGTCAAGGGCGTTTTCTACACAATAATACTGAATGGGCGGTTCATTTGTGAACCGCCCATTGATATTTTTAATGGATCACTTTGTAAAAGCTTCGCACGAGTGCACCTATATGTCAATACAATGAACAGCCCTGTAAAACCTACAAGCAGAGCATTTTCAAAAGATCTCAGAATGCCGCCGCTAAAGAGAAAAACGCAGAAACAGTGCTATATCCGCCACGAAAGTGTGTGTAAATCAAGCATCGTTTTTGCCTGCTTTGTGCTCTTATGTCTTCGGCACCGCCTTCCTGATTTTTCTGTCAGCTGCTTTAACGATGCTGTAAGCAACAAACGCAAAGAGAATACCCAGTGCAATGCCGAAGAGTA
>CALDHV010000040.1 GCA_937902305.1 uncultured Clostridia bacterium | reverse complement strand
ACCCGATCGAAATGGCGGGCACCTATCCTCTGCCGGAGGCGCAGATGGATCGCTTCTTAATGCGCATCAGCGTCGGCTATCCCGACCACGACGAGGAAAAGGAGATCGTGCGCAGTCGCCGGAGCGTCACCGAGACGATCCGGTTGAGCTCCGTTGCGACGATTGATGACATTCTCGACATCCAGCGCGCCCTGCCCTCCGTACGGATGGAGGATGTTCTGCTGGACTATATCGTTCATATCGTGGAGGACACCCGCAATGCCGAGGGCGTGCTGATGGGGGTCAGTCCGCGCGGCTCCATTGCGCTGGCGCAGGCGGCATCCGCCCGTGCCATCCTGCAAGGGCGGGATTATGTCCTGCCGGAGGATGTCAAGGAGATGGCGGCGTGTGTGCTGGCACACCGTATCGTATTGCGCAACCGTTCGGGTGCCAAGGGCACCACGGCGCAGGATGTCATCAGCAAAATCCTGCAAGAGGAACGCGCACCCAAGGTGAAATAAACATCCGTTGGGAAAGGACTACACAAGGCTATGACGGTACGAGGAATTATATGCATCCTGCTGGATATACTGCTGTTCATTCTGGCACTCGGAAGCAGTATTCCCGCTTTGCTCATCATCGCGGCGACGCTGGCGGCATTTTGGGTATTTTCCCTGCTGTCGCTGGGGTTGGCAGTGCTGATGGTCGGCGCGGACAGCACATTGGATCGACCGGAGGTCTCCCGCGGCGAATCGGTCAATTACCGGTTTGTCCTGCGCGGACTGGTGCTACTCCCGGTGATCGGTCATATCATCATCACCCCGCCCGGCGCCGAGCCGGACGACAAGACGCTCCAGGAGCGCCACGCGTTCTGGTTGCGTCCCTCCTTCCGCAAATGGGAACATATTTTCCAGCTGGAGTTACCCTGCGCACACCGCGGTCGCTGGTCGGTCGCACCGCAGGTCATCCAGTTGCGGGACGTATTCGGTATGTTCACCATCCCGTTGCAGAAAATGCGCCGGCGCTCCTTTGCGCCGGCGGAGCTGGCGGTATATCCACGTCAGTATACACTTAAACAGCGTGAGGACGCCAATCTGCCGACCGAAGGCTTCTCGGTCGCGCTGATGCGCAATTCCTACAATGGCGAACTGTTCGGCGATACCCGCGAGCATCAGCCGGGCGACCCGGTGCGGCGCGTGCATTGGAAGCAGACCGCGCGGGCGCAAAAGCTGTACATCCGCCAATTCGAGGCGCAGGAAAATCCGCAGGTATTGCTGTTGCTCGACCTTGCCGGTCGGCACGACAGCAAGGATACCGCCGACGTATCCACCGAGATCGCCGCGGCACTTGCCAAGCACGTTGCAGGACTGCACAAATCGCTACAGCTCGTTCCGATGCGTCCCGAGGACGGCAACGACCGGAACGATTCGACCTTCTGGATGCAGGATGAACGCGATTTCGACCGCTTGGTCGAGGTACTGACCGATGCCGCCTTCCATCAGGAGGAGGCACCGCTGGATGCGTGGCAATTGCGTGACGCGCGGTTTGTCAGCGCGGGATGTATTTGGGTCATTTCCGAAAACCCGTCCGACGGACTGCTGGAGGATCTGGAAAGCCTGCGGCAGGAGGGGCGGCGCGTGACCTGCTTTGTCCCCGCGCCGGGCGACCCGCCCGCGGAGGCGACCGACGCACAGCCGGCAGAGCCGGGCAGTGCGCCGGTGGTCATCAACGCGTCGGATGAGATACCGGAGAAAGTGGGGGCGTGCGTATGAGCAGAAACAATCACAGCACGCTGACCGTCGCCGGCGTCGAAAACAGCCACGGCAAGTGGCTGGAATATGCCTGGGAGGCGATCAGCTGTTGGTTGCTCGCCTTCGGCACTGCCGTCTTGCAAAATCATCAGTTGATGTATCCCGTCAGCATCGTTTCCCTACTGTGGCAAACGCTGGTCACGGTCGTGATTCTGTCCGCCGTCACCCGCCGCTGGTATGTGACCGTGCTGGCGGCGATCGAGGCGGCGGCAATCGGGCTGGGGCTGACCTACATCCTCAACTGGGATACCAAAATGATATGGGAAAAGGGCACGACCTTTATCCGTTGGTGGTTCTTCGGACAGTCGATCACCTCCGACTACTATACCCAAAAGGATATGATCGTCCTGCACGCGGTATTCACCGTGGCGATCGCCTGCCTGCTGTATTTTGTCGTGCGTATCTCCCGCGGCTCCCTGCCGCCGCTGTTGCTGTGCGCCGGGTTTTTCCTCGGTACGCTGGCGTTTGGCGAGCCGGATGACATCCTGCTCGCGGCGGCGGCATACATCGCCGGTGTATTCCCGCTGATCGCACGCAGTCAGTACAGCGGGCGCGTGATGTTCACCAAAAAGGAGCGCTTCCGCCCGATGGGCAACCGCGGCGCGGTGCCTGCCATTGCGGGTATTCTGTGCGTTTTGGTGGTCGGCACGATGCTGTTGGTGCTACCGTCCGATACCAACGCCCTGCGCAACCGCGCCTGTGCGGATATGACCGCCGATTTCCAGTCGGTCAGCCGCCTGTATACGAATGATCAGCGCAATCTTGACTCCCCCACCCTGCGGGATTTCGGCTTACAGCCCTACCGCAACCGTCTCGGCGGAACGCTCAAGGAGCCGGAGCATCAGGTGCTCGGCACCACCGACATCGGGGAGCAGACGACGCTTCGCGTGACCTCGTATGACCTTTATGACGGCAAAATGTGGTCAAAATCCTTCTCCAATGCTTATCGGATGAACGGTCTGTTCTCCACCAAGCAAAAGCAAATGATCGGCTCGCCGGCGTTGACCGACCGTTATCAACGGGTGGTCGGGGCAATGTCCGCCAACCGTACCTTCCACATCACATTGACGCAGGATTCCGTTTTTCTGCCGATGCCGTCGCTGACCTATTCCTTCACCGAAAATGTCAGCACCGCCAACCCGGTGCTGTATAACGCCTCGGGCGAGGTATTTTCGTCATTTGGCTTTGAAAAGGGATACGATTACACCGTCACCGAGATACTGTACCCCTTCGACAGCGACGAACTGCACTATGAGGATTTCGGGCTGTTCAACACCGCCGCGATCAACACCAAAGACACGTTCTATAACAACAAGAGCGCGTTGGAACCGTTCCTGCAGCTACCGGAGGACTACTCTGAAAAAGCCAAAGCGATCGCCGCGGAGCTGGCGGCAGATTTCAACTTTCCTACCCAGCAGGCGGTGACGATCTGCCACTATTTCTCCAAAGAGAACGGCTTTATCTATGCCGAAAAGACCGGGCGGGTCGAATCGGATGAAAATGTCGTTGACCTGCTGTTGGAGGAAAAGAAAGGCTATTGCGTCTACTACGCGACGGCGATGGCGACGATGTGCCGTTCACTCGGCATCCCGAGCCGTCTCGCCGCCGGGTATCGCACCGTGCCCAGCACGTCATACACCGGCTATGTCATTGATGCTGCCAGTCCGTATGTATGGGTCGAGTGCTATTTCCGCGGCTTCGGCTGGGTCGCCTTTGACCCGTCACCGGAGGCGCGCCGCATCAAGATTTTGGATGAGGAAGAAAAGAAAGACGACAAGCCGGAGGAAACCGACGATCCTATGCCCGACGAGGAGCCGACCCCGATCTATTGGGAAAATCCGACACCGGTCTCCCCGTGGCCGTGGATCATCGCGATTGCGCTCATCATCCTGCTGATCGCACTGCGCACCCTGCTGATCCCGCATTTCCATTCGCTCAAGGCGATACGAAAGCGGTACCCGCTGTCGGCACAGCAGGCGGAGTTCTATTACCGGGATATACTGCGTCAGTTGCGTCTGATCGGCATTCGCCGCACCGGCGGCGAAACACTCGCCGAGATGGTCGCGCGGCTGGATCTGCGTACCGATCCCGAGCTTGCCGAGCTGTTGCCGGCGGCGTTGGCACCGATCCCGGCGATGCACTTCGGCGGACTGTTCTGCACGCCGGAGGAGGCAGAGGCGCTGGCGGATACTCACGCACGGCTGGAAAGCCTCGTCAAGCGCCGCAAGAATAAGTTTGTCTACTTCCTGCGTCGGCGGTTGCTCTGCCCGCTCCTATGCCCGCAGACCGCCCGCTACACCAAGATGGCGGAGATTACACAGAGATCCGCCGCGGGAAAGGAGTGAGCGTTGTGGCAATTGAGTTTCCGATAGCCGAGGAACGCCGTCGCCGCGAGGCGATCGCCCGGGATGAATGGGTCGTCGGCAGTCAGCGCGCGAAAAAACGCTGGCGTATATTGCTGTGGCTCCTGCCGGCGGTTGCCGCCGTGGTCGGCGCGGTGTTCGCCGTGTTCCTGTTTGTCATCCCCTCGCTCTACTACTCCTCGGCGGAGAAAAAACTGAACGCCGAGCGATTTGAGGCGGCGTACGTCGATTTCCGGATGGCGGGCGATTTCCGCGACAGCACCGCGCGCGCCGATGCGATCTTAGAGGCGCATCCCGCGGTGGCGCAGCCGGGCGACACAGTCGTTTTCGGTCGCTACGAGCAGGATAACAGCAAGGAAAACGGCGCTGACCCGATTGTGTGGACGGTGCTGGCAAAGGACGGCAATAACGCACTGCTCATCAGCGCCAACTGCCTCGACTGCAAGCCATACAATACCGAATTCACCACCCAGGTGTGGGAAACCTGCACTCTGCGCAAGTGGCTCAACGAGGATTTCTTCAAGGCGGCATTTACCGCCGACGAGCAGAAATCCATTCTGACCGTCCCGGTGCAAAATCCGGTCAACCCGCAATACAACATCCCTGCGGGCGGTGAAACGGCAGATAAGGTATTTGTACTGTCGTTGGATGAGGCTCAACGGTATTTTAAGAACGATGACGCGCGCAAGGGCCCGCTGACCAAGTACATCACCGAGGGCGGCATTATGCAGACCCCGCTGACGGAGGCGCGCTGGTGGTTGCGTACTCCCGGCTCGACCGACACCTTTGCCGCATACGTCAACGTGGACGGCACGCTGTTCACCTTTGGCGAATATGTGCACAGCACGCTGGTCGGTGTCCGACCCTGCATCAGCCTGACGTTGCCGGAGTAAGCATCTATTCCTTGACAATCTATACGAAAACGAGACCGCTATACACAAAATGTATGGCGGTCTTTTTTGCGTAAAAGAATTGACAATAATATAAGTAATGGTATAATTAGAATACTGTATTATGGGGTTTTAGGGGGAAAAGGATATGTGGCTGTTGGACGCTCTGTACGAGCGCCGGGGTGCAGATACACTCGCCATCGTCGAGAAAAACGGGCACCGCTCCTTTTGTGAATTGTGGCAACGCTCGGAGCAGATCGCTCATCTCATCACGACATTCGGTGTCGGCAAACCGGACAAAGCGCCGATCGTGCTGTATGGGGACAAGCATCCGGATATGCTCACAACGATGATCGCGGCGCTCAAGACCGGACGCGCTTATGTGCCGGTCGATGTGCGTTTTCCCGTGGAACGGCTCGCCTACATTACTCACGCAACTGAGGCGCTGGCAGTTTTTGACTTCACCGGCATCCATCCGTCGCTTGACTGTCCGGTCATCGACGGCACCGCGCTGGATCTTTCCACGCCGGTCGCCGAGGAAATCGACCCGGCAATGTGGCTCAAGCCCGAGGAGGACGCCTATATCCTGTTCACCTCAGGCAGTACCGGCACGCCCAAGGGTGTGCCTATCACCCGCGCAAATCTTGAGAACTTCTCCGCCGCCTTTTCGGAGATCTTCCGGGTCAATGAGATCGGACAGAATGTGCTCAATCAAGCCTCCTACTCCTTTGACGTCTCCTCCGAAACGCTGTATATTTTCCTGGCGGCGGGCAAAACACTGGTCAGCGTCAACCATGATATGATGGAGAATATCTCCGGGCTGATCGACTGGATGCGTTTGCACCGCGTTAATATAATCGGATGTTCTCCGTCATTCTTCGACATCTGCCGGCACGATCCGCGCTTTACGGCGGAATATCTGCCGGATATACAACTGCTGGTCTCCGGCGGCGAATCCCTGCTCAAAAGCACGGCGCAGTATCTTTCGGAACATTTCCCGCAGGCACGTTTTCTCAATACCTACGGCCCGACCGAGGCAACGGTGGAGATCTGCGCCTGCGAGGTCACCGAGGCGATGCTGGATAGCGACCTGCCGATCCCGATCGGGCAGGTGATGCCCGAGGCGGACTGCGCCGTGTGGGACGATAACGACTGCCCGCTCCCCGACGGGGAAACAGGCGAGCTGATCGTATTCAGCAAGAGCGTCGCCGCAGGGTATTATCACGCTCCGGAGCTGACCGCGCGATCGTTTATCCTCTCCGATGACGGGCGCAACGGCTACCGCACCGGCGACCTCGTATATCAAAAGGACGAAATGCTGTATTTCGTCGGGCGCAAGGATTTTCAGGTCAAGCTCAACGGCTACCGCATCGAAACAAACGACATCGTTGCCAACCTTGACCGCTGTGAGCGGGTGGAAGCGAGCGCCGTCCTCCCCTCCCGAGATGAAGACGGCAATATCCGTCATTTGGTCGCATTCATCGTACCGACCCCGGAATACCGCGGTGAAAGCGTGCTGAAAAACACCATGGCGATCAAAAAAGAGCTGTCGGACTACGTTCCCGAATATATGATCCCGCGCAAGCTGGTCTTTTTGGAGAATATGCCGCTCAACAACAGCGAAAAAATCGACAGAAATGCATTGAAAGAATTGTTATAAAGAGGTTTGGAAAATGTGGTTTTTGGAAGGACTATATGCACAGCGATCGTCGGACACCCCCGCCATTATCGCGCGTGACAGCCAATGTAGCTTCCGCGAGCTGTGGGAACACTCCGAATGGATCGCACGCAACATCCTTTTACCCGCGAAGGGCGGCCGCCGCAACGCGCCGATCGTCTTTTACGGGGACAAGCACCCGACGATGCTTGCCGTTATGGCGGCGGCGCTGAAAACCGGCAGTGCCTATGTACCGGTGGATATTCGCTATCCCGTCGAGCGGTTGGCGTTCATCGCCAACGCGGTCGATGCACCGATTGTTTTCAACTTTTCCGGGCAGGAGATTGCCCTCGACCGTCCGGTCATCGATGGCACCGCGCTGGATTTTTCCGCGCCGGTGACCGAGGAGATCGACCCGGCGATGTGGCTGAAGCCCGAGGAGGATGCCTATATCCTGTTCACCTCCGGCAGTACCGGCACCCCGAAGGGCGTGCCGATCTCCCGTAGCAATCTCGAAAACTACGGAAGCTGGTACATCGACACCCTGCATCCCGAAAAATGCGGGCAGTGCTCACTCGATCACGCCTCCTATTCCTTTGACCTCTCCACGGAGGTGGTGCACGTCTTTCTGCCGCTCGGCAAAACACTGGTATCGGTGGATAAAAAGCACAAGGCAGACTCCGCCGCTATGGTGAACTGGATGCGGACAAACCGCGTCGCCTCCCTGTCCGTGACACCCTCCTTTGCCGATCTTTGCCTCAAGGAACCGGCGTTCTGCGAGCAAAATATGCCCATGCTTGATCGTTTCCTGCTGGTCGGCGAGATTTTGCAAAAAAGCACCTTGTGCAAGCTATTTGAGCGTTTCCCGCACGCGACGATCATCAATGCCTACGGCCCGACCGAAACGACGGTCGAGGTTTCCGCCTGCATGATGACCCGCGAAATGCTGGACGATCCCCGGTCGCTCCCGATCGGACAGATGTTGCCCGAAGCAGACTACCGCATCGTAGACGAGCAGGGCAATCCTCTCCCGGACGGACAAACCGGCGAGCTGGTGATTTTCAGCAAAAGCACCGCGCGCGGCTATTTCAACGATCCGGAACGCACCGCCAAGGCGTTTATTCTCGCCGATGACGGGCGCAACGGCTACCGCACCGGCGACCTCGTCTGGCAGGAAAACGGGATGCTCTACTATGTCGGACGCAAGGACTTCCAGATAAAATACTGCGGCTACCGCATTGAACTCGGAGACATTGTATCCAATCTCGACCGCTGTGAACGGGTGGAAAGCAATCTCGTCATCCCGGCGATGAAGGATGGCGGCGGTGTGAACTATCTTGCGGCATTCATTGTGCTCGCTCCCGCTTTTCGCGGTGAAAGCGTGCTGAAAAACACCGTGACGATCAAAAAAGAGCTGGCAGGCTATGTCCCCGAATATATGGTGCCGCGCAAGCTTATCTTTTTGGAAGAAATGCCGCTCAACAAGAACGGAAAAATCGACCGTGACGCGTTGAAGGCATTACTATAACCGACCGGGGTTCAGCTCCCGCCGGCTATAATAATATAAAAATCGGAGGAAATGACAATGACCGAAAAAACGAAAAAGGCGGTGCTTTCCGCCGCTGAAGAGGTACTGGGACTGCCGCAGGACGAAATGGCAGAAAATATGGAGCTGGATCTGTTCGAAAATGAGCTGATCGACTCGATGGGCTGTGTTGCTATGGTGACCGAGATCGCCGATCTGCTCAAGCTTCGCCTGGATGTCGAGAAGTTCCAGCCGGAGGATTATACCTCCCTGCAAACCATCGGTGACGCCGTCGAAAGGATCGCTCGCTGATGGAAAAACAATATCCTCTTAACGCCAATCAACAAGGCATCGTCGATTGCGAAAGATACGAGCCGGTCAAAACATTGGAAAACGCCTGCTGGACGGTGTCCGTTGTGCTGTTTGTTCGCCGGGATTTCGATATGGACGCGATGGAAAAGGCATTTTGGTGTCTTTAACGACATCC
>CALDHV010000039.1 GCA_937902305.1 uncultured Clostridia bacterium | reverse complement strand
TTCACTACTTTTATAAATATGTAATACATTCATAGCAATTCGTATTAGTAAAATCTTATTTATAGTTCCTGTTAAATTATCAATATCAGAAAACTTACCATTAATTAGCCGTTCTACTTCAAGTGATTTACTCATACTTTTTGTCCATTCGTCACTAAGTTCCTTATTATAATAATTAAATTTTTCCAATTCATACTCGCCAAGTAATATTTTATTTAATGAAATTAATTTATTTTCTGATAATATATTAAATGAATTATATCTTTCTTCTATATTACTGATATTAGATAATGCAGTTTCTTCCAAAACAAAATTTAACAATATCCCGTTTTTAAAATCTATTATTTTTTTTAACAAATTCTCTTCATTTACATTATTAGTATTTGATACATCTACACTTATATCTGGCAATTCTATTTCTTTAAATATTTCTTTAATTTCTTTTATACTTTCTGCAAATTCATCTTTTATTTCCTTTTTTTCTTCATTCAAATCATCAAGCTTAACTTCACCATATTTTAACGCCAATTCCTTATCAAATTCTTCAATGCCTGACTTGGCAGTGGCGAGTGCGTTTGTAAGTTCCGAATCCTCCTTATTGAAGGTTAAACCGTATGGTCCTTTCTCATTATTCTTCATACCTTCAAACAATTTAGCTGAGAAATCCTGTTTGAGTGTTTTAAAGCTAAGGAAATCACCGTCATCACTTCGTAAAGTGGTTGCAAAATTGAGCTTAAACGGAGAAAAACTGATAAAATTTTTGCCTGCTCCGAAGCGGAGGTTAAGGCGGCTGAAATTTTTGCCTGCGAAATGAAAAAGAGAACAGGCAGGGATTTCTGCATCTGCAATGACGGCGAAGCTGATTTTTATTTTGAAATAGCTGATTATGCCATAGAAAAAGCGGAAAAACTCAAAAATTACAGCTTAAAATCCTCCGCCTCAAACTTTTCGAGCGGCGGTTGCTTATACGGTATGCGCTTAAGCGGGTCATAGCGAAAGCGGCGGCAATGGTGATACAGCGGCACGATCCCCTTGCGCTCGCACAGCATGACCCGTCCGTCTGCCGAGCGTTTGGCGTGCAGGCAGTATTCGCACGCCGGGCTGATGTTGTTACCGTACAGTTTTTGACGCATAGCGACCTCGCTCCTCCGTTTCCGACCGTATTTTTCTCATTATAACACATCGTTGTGGGTTTTTCCAGTCTTTTTTGCGGAAAAACACAGCATCGCGCAAAAAGTTGTCGCCAACAGCATCGTCGACGCGTTTGCCGTCGCGGCGGTCGGCTCAAACACAGGTGCGGCGACTGCGGTGGCGTTGCCGACCGGGATAAAGCGAAACAGCAACGCGGCAACGCCGGCACCGATGACACCGTGTATCAGCCGATATAGCCAAAACTGCGCGCCGGGGCGAAAATCCTCCCCCAAAGCGGCAAATACCTGCCCGTGTACCGCCAGTCCGCCCCACCCGAGGCAAAGCCCGAGCGCGACCGGGGTCAGCCCCGTTGCGCCGACCGCCGCCATACACCCGCCGCTGACCTCTGTCAGCCCGGCAAGAATACCGCGCACGGTGCCGACCGGCAATCCGAGCCGGGCGATCTGTGCGGGAATGCCGAGCGCGTCCGCTACCGACAGCACGGCGGTCGCCGATACGACCCACCCGCAGGTGGTCAGCAGGGCAAGGCAGGTGTCACCGACCAGTGCTGCAAAAGAGCGCTTTGGCGACAAAACGGGCAGAGTGGTGTCCTCCCGCACCCGTCTGCCGCGCCCGGAAAGCACGCCGAGCAGTACGGATGCCGTCACCTGTGCCGCAAACAACAGCACTCCTGCTCGCGTATTGCCGAGTAATCCCGCTCCGACCGTGCCGATGATAAATCCCGGCCCCGCGTTGACGCAAAAGCGGCTCATACGTTCCCGCTGTCCGGCGTCGATCATTCCTTGACGGTATAGCCGCCCGGCGGCAATCGCGCCCGCCGGATAGCCGCCGACCAGCCCGATGAGGATCGCCGCGCCGCAACAGCCCGGCAATCCGAACAAACGGCGCGTGAGCGTACACGCCCATTTTGCCGGGCGACGGCACAGCGGTGAGTCGGTCAGCCATCCGGCAACGAGCATAAACGGATACAGCGTCGGGATCAGCACCGTGCTGCAGACGGACAACCCTCGCCGTACGCCGTTGGCTGCCGCCTGCGGTCGGTACAGCAGGCAAAATGCCACTACGAACAGCAGTATCACACTCATTGCATCGTGTATTTTACGGCGGGAAAGCGTGCGCACAAACAACTCCCTCACATCCTCTCAAAACCTATTCTTATGGCGGTGGCGTATGTTTCATTCCCGCCGCGCATAAGATGTCGGGAGAGGGGGAGAGCGGGTGAAACGCTGGGGTGAATGGATATTGGAAAAACGGCGGCTCTCCGAGAGCGTCTGGGCGGGCAAGCCACTGATCGAAATTGAGGGAAACCGACAGGCGATCCTGGCGGGCTGTCGCGGGATGGTCGTGTATACCGATGAGCAGGTATCCCTGCGTACAGTCGAGGGATGTATCACGGTATACGGTCGTGAGCTGGAATTGCGGGATTATTCGACGGACGCCGTTGTTCTGACCGGGCGGTTGTCCCGCATCGAGTTTTCGGAGGGGGAAACGCCGTGACACACTGGTGGAAATGGGTGCCGGGTTGGATCGAGGCGCAGGGCGAGGGTGGCTTTCCCGCCCGCCTGCTGAACAGCGCCGCGGCGGACGGCATCCGGGTATGGGGTGTTCGCAGGCAGGAGGAAACGATCCGTTTGTGCTGTTATGCGCGCGATTATCACCGCCTGCGCCGCCCTGCCGGACGCGCCTGCATACGCCTGCGGGTGCATAGCAGACACGGTCTGCCGTTTTTGCTGTTTCGCTACCGCCGTCGCAAGGGCTTGCTCGTTGCCGCCGTGCTGTATGCGGCGATTTTGGCGGTGCTTGCTCCGCGCATTTGGGCGATCCGGGTGGTCGGCAATGTCAAAACGCCGACCGAAACGGTGCTCGCCGTCGCCGAGACGGCGGGAGTGCATATCGGTGCGCGTACCGACCGGCTGGATATCCGCGGCTTGCAGATATTCGGGCCAGATCAGACCGATACGGTGGCATTCATCACGGTCAATCCCTCCGGGAGCGTTGCCTGCGTGGAGGTGACGGAGCGAAAGCCGACCCCGTCGGTACTGGATCTGTCCGAGCCGTCCGACCTTGTGGCGGTGCGGGACGGGGTGATCGTATCGGTCGATGCACTCAGCGGCTACGCGCTGGTACGCGCGGGGGAGGCGGTCGCCGCCGGGACGGTGCTGGTTACCGGAATCCCGCCGGTGCCGACCGAGGAGGAGGCGTTGACCACTCCCGCCATCCGCCCGGTTTGCCGCGCTTACGGTACGGTTATCGCCAAGACCACCCGCCGGCTGACCGTAACCGTGCCTCTGACTTATCGTCGCACTGTGGCGACCGGCTTTCGGGCATTTTGCCCGTCGGTGCGTTTCTTGTGCTTTACGGTGCCGCTGTTTGCTTCGGCAACGCCCGAAGAAAACGCCCTGCGGCTGGAAAGCCGCCATTTTGTCCGCGCCGGAGGGCTGGAGCTACCGCTCGGGGTCAACGCCGTGTGGTACATACGTACCGCGACGCAGAGCGCGGCTCGCTCGGAGGATGAGGCGGCGGTGTTGGCGCAAAAGCAACTGGCACAGCAGGAGAGCGCCGTGCTGGGGGATTGCCGCCATACAGAAACGGGCAGAAAAACCGTCGTGCGGGACGGACAATATGTGCTGACCGTGATCTATTCCTGCGAGGAAAACATCGCGTCGGAGCGATCCTGCGTTTTTTCCGATATGTCTGCGCAAAAATCACCGTGATTTTTGTTCAAAATAACAAATGACAAATATTAATTTTAGTGATATACTATAAAATATAAAGAATGCGGTGGGGTGCCCCGCTGAAAAAGGATCGGGAAGTGGAGAATGATCGAACAGAAAATCAATGTCGAGCGTATGGAGCAGGCAGTTTTGCTTTTCGGGAGCTATGACGCCAATATCCGGCTCATCGAGCAGGAGTTCGGGGTGTCGGTGCTGGCACGCGGGACGGACATCCGGGTTTCCGGTGAGCCGGAGGATGTTTCCGACGCCGTCAAAGCGATCGACGGGCTGATCCGGCTCATCGACCGCGGTGAGCCGCTCGGGGAACAGAATGTGCGCTATGTGATGATGCTGGTACGGGAGGGCGCAGAGGATGCCATCCCGCAGATGTCATCGGATAGCATCTGCATCACCTCCAAGGGCAAGCCCGTCAAGCCCAAAACGCTGGGGCAAAAGCAATATGTCGAGGCGATCGCCAGAAATACCGTCACGCTGGGTATCGGCCCCGCCGGTACCGGCAAGACCTATCTTGCCGTGGCAATGGCGGTGCGCGCATTCCGCGCCAAAGAGGTCAACCGTATCATCCTGACCCGCCCGGCGGTGGAAGCCGGGGAGCGGTTGGGCTTTTTGCCCGGCGATCTGCAAAGCAAGGTCGATCCGTATCTGCGTCCGTTGTATGACGCGCTATTCGATATGCTGGGGGCGGAGACCTATCAGAGGTATCTCGAGCGTGGCGATATTGAGATAGCGCCGCTTGCGTATATGCGCGGGCGTACGCTGGATGACAGCTTCATCATTTTGGATGAGGCGCAGAATACCACCCCCGAGCAGATGAAAATGTTCCTCACCCGTCTTGGCTTCAACTCCCGGATGGTCGTCACCGGCGATATTACGCAGATCGACCTGCCGGAGGGTAAGCAAAGCGGATTAAAGCAGGTTATGCGAGTGCTTCGCGGGGTGGAGGATGTGGCGATTTGCCCGTTCAGCGAAAAGGATGTCGTGCGCCATCAGCTGGTGCAACGTATCATCGCCGCCTACGAAAAATATGAACACAGTAAATCCGGCTCTGTCCGCGAGCCGGGCGAAAGACAGCAGAAAGGAAGGAGCAAACAAAATGGACAAGATCAAGGTCAACATCGAAAATAAGCAAAAGGCGGTCAAGGTTCCGACCGGCTTGCGGTTGCTGATCCGGCGTTGCTGTCATGCGGGGCTGGAGGAGGAGGCGTTTGACGGCTCCGCCGAGGTGGACGTATCGCTGGTCGATGATGAGGCGATCCACGCGATCAACAAGGAGCAACGGAATATCGACGCTTCGACCGATGTGCTGTCCTTTCCGCTGGGGGAAAACGGCGTTTACGACGTTGATCCCGCGACCGGTGCGTATATGCTGGGGGATATTGTGCTCTCTATGGAGCACGCCGTCCGGCAGGCGGAGGAATACGGTCACTCCTTTCAGCGGGAGGTTGGCTATCTGACCGTTCATTCGATGCTCCATCTGCTCGGCTATGACCATGTGGCGGGCGGTATGGAAGCCGTGCGGATGCGGGAAAAGGAAGAAACCGTGATGACGATGGTCGGCCTGCCGCGCAGTGCCAGCTATGTGATGGAGGAAGAATGAGCGACACACAGACACGCTCGGCATTCGTGGCGATCGTCGGTCGCCCCAATGTCGGAAAATCATCTTTATTGAATACCCTGGTCGGACGCAAGGTCGCCATCGTATCGGACAAGCCGCAGACCACCCGTACCCGCATTATGGGGGTGGTGACGCGCGGCGCGACCCAGCTCGTTTTTCTCGATACGCCCGGCAATCATAAGCCGCGCACCCGTCTTGGTGATTTTATGGTACGCTCCATTGGGGAGGCGGTATCCGGCGTGGATGTTGGCATTTTGGTGACCGAGCCGCGCGCCGCCATCCGGGAGGAGGAGACTGCCCTGCTTGCGCAACTGGAGCAACAGGGCTTGCCGAAAATACTGGTCATCAATAAGATCGACACGCTGGCGGACAAAGCCGCTCTGCTCGGCGTGATCGAGGCGTGGCGCGACCGCGCCGCCTTTGACGCGATCGTGCCGGTCAGCGCACTGACTGGGGACGGCTGTGACGAGCTGATCGGGGTGCTGGACGGCTTTGCATTTGACAGCCCGCACTTTTTCCCGGATGACGCGACCAGCGATCAGACCGATCAGGCGATCGTGGCGGAAATATTGCGGGAAAAGATGCTACTGCTTTTGCGGCAGGAGATCCCGCACGGTATCGCCGTCGCGGTGGAGCGGATGGGCGAACGGCAGACTGCCGCTGGAGACATCCTCGATGTAGAGGTCAATATCTACTGTGAGCGGGAAAGCCACAAGGGTATGGTGATCGGCAAGGGCGGCGCTATGCTCAAGCAGATCGCCTCCGCGGCGCGCACCGAGCTGGAGGAGTGGTTCGGCACGCGAGTCAATCTGCAATGCTGGGTCAAGGTCAAGGAGGACTGGCGCAATAAGCAGGGCTTCCTGAACGGACTGGGCTATCAATTGTAATTTTTTCCGGCTCGCATTTCCCGAAAGTGGGGCAAGATAGCCGTGGGAGGCGAGCGAAATGGATAAGGAACAGGCGCTTTGGCAACAGTTTACCCGTACCGGCCGGGTGGAGGACTATTTGCGGTATCGCAATGCGGTCTCGGCGGTCGGCGGCGCGGAGGGAGGAACGGACGGTGGCGGTGAGCCGGCAATATCTGATGACCGACGGACTGATCGTCCGGGAATATCCGACAGTGGCGGAATCGGATAAGTTTGTGGCGATACTCACCCGGGATAAGGGGCTGGTGCGGGCGACCGCCCGCGGCGCCCGCAAGCTGCAAAGCCGCCTCGGTGCGGCAACACAGCTTTTGTGCTATGCGCGGTTGAGCCTCATTCCCGGGCGGGAAAAATACATCATCGAAGACGCACAGCCGCAGGAGGTTTTCTTTGCCTTGCGGCAGGATTTTGACAAAATGGTGCTCGCACAGTATTTTTGTGAGCTGGCGCTCCGTCTGTGCCCGACCGATGCCCCGGCGCCGGAGCATCTGCGGCTACTGCTCAATGCCTTGCACTATCTCGGGGAGGGCAGTCGCCCGCCGTTGCAGGTCAAGGCGGTGACGGAGGGGCGGCTACTATGCCTTGAGGGGTATACGCCGGATCTGTCCGGCTGTTGTCGGTGCGGCAGGACGGAGGGGAACCCGTTTTGGTTTTCTCCCGTCGCGGGCACGCTGACCTGCGAGGGCTGTTCCCACGATGCCGAGGCGCTCCCCGTTTCGCCGGGGGTGCTGGCGGCACTGCGGCACATTCTGACCGCGCCGTTTGAGCGGTGCTTTGCTTTCCGGCTCCCGCCGGAGGAAACGGCACAGCTTGCTTTGCTGACCGAACGGTTTTTGCTTGCCCAGCAACAGCAATCCTACCCGACGCTGGATTTTTACCGCTCACTGACGAAAAATTGATTTTTCCGATAAAGGAGTATCCCCTATGGAACGGGATCTGATCGCTCTCGAACTGGATAAAATACTGGAGCTGCTCGCGGCGGAGACCTGCTGTCCCGACGCGGCGGCTTTGGCGCGTTCTCTGCGCCCCGAAAAGACGCAGGGGGAGGTACAGCGCCTATTGGATGAGACCGACGACGCCTGCCGACTGATGGCGGGATTCGGCAGTCCGTCCTTCGGCGGGCTGACCGATGTCGCCAATCCTTTGCGACGCGCCGAGGCGGGGGCATTGCTCAATAATACCGAGTTTCTGCGGATCGCGGAGGTGTTGCGGGTCATCCGTTCCCTGCGCGACTGGCATACGCATTGCGCCGGGGTGGATACCTGCCTCGACGACCGCTTTTCGGTGCTGGTGCCGAATAAGTATCTCGAGGAAAAGATCGCCTCGGTCATCGTCAATGAGGACGAGATCGCCGATACCGCGTCGCCGGAGCTGGCGAATATCCGTCGCCGGATACGCGCCGCATCCGCCAGAGCGCGGGAACAGCTTGATAAGCTGGTGCGCTCCGCCGCCTATCAAAAGGCATTGCAGGAGCCTATTGTTACGATGCGCGGCGGGCGCTTTGTTGTCCCGGTGCGGGCAGACCACCGCGCCGAGGTGCCGGGCTTGGTACACGATACCTCCTCCTCCGGGGCGACGGTTTTTGTGGAGCCGATCGGCGCGGTGGAGGCGAATAATGAGATCAAGGTTTTACAATCGAAAGAGGAAGCCGAGATCGAGCGCATCCTGTTCGCGCTGTCCGCCGAGGTCGGCGGATTTGCGACCGCGATCATCTCGGATTATCATATCCTGCTGGAACTGAATGTCATCTTTGCCAAGGGGCAGTTGGCGTATAAAATGAAAGGGATGAAGCCGCGCCTCAACGATGAGGGACGCATATTCCTGCGGCATGCGCGGCATCCGCTGATCGACCCCAAGACCATCGTCCCGGTGGATGTGGAGCTGGGCGGCGACTACGATACGCTGGTCATCACCGGCCCCAATACCGGCGGCAAGACCGTGACACTCAAAACGCTCGGTCTGCTGACGGTGATGACGATGTGCGGCATCCTGCCGCCGGTCGATGACGGCAGTACGCTGTCTCTCTTTGATCGCGTGCTGGTGGATATTGGCGACGAGCAGTCGATCGAGCAGTCGCTGTCCACCTTCTCCGCGCATATGACCAATGTCATCCGCATCCTCGGGGAGGCGGACGGACGCAGTCTGGTTTTGCTGGATGAGCTTGGCGCGGGTACCGACCCGGTGGAGGGCGCGGCGCTGGCGATCGCTATTCTGGAGCGCTTACGCATCCAGGGGGCGCGCATCGGCGCGACGACCCACTATTCCGAGCTGAAAGCGTATGCCCTGCATACGCCGGGGGTGGAAAATGCGGGGTGCGAGTTTGATGTCGCTTCGCTCAAGCCGACCTACCGTCTGTTGGTCGGGGTGCCGGGACGTTCCAATGCGTTTGCCATATCCGAGCGGCTTGGGATGGACGGCGCGCTGGTCGATCACGCCCGGGCGCTGGTGTCGGAGGATGCCCGGCGACTGGAGGATGTGGTCAGCCGCCTGGATGAACGGCGGCAGGAATATGAGCAGAATATCGAGGCGGCGCAGGAGGCGCGGCGCCGTGCGGAGGTTGCGGCGGCGACCGCCGAGGAAAAGCACCACGACATCGAGCATCGCCGGGACAAGGAGATGGAGCAGGCGCGTCAGCAAGCGCGCGCCATCGTCGAGCGCGCCCGTGCCGAGGCGCAAAGCCTGATGGACGAGCTGGATGCTTTGCGCAAGGAAAAGGATGCGGCGGATTTTGCCCGTCGCGCACGGCAGGCGAAGAGCGACCTGCGTTCCCGCCTGCGTCGGTTGGAGGACGCGGTCGATCCGGTCAGCACACCGACGGCGGGGGACGATTATGTTTTGCCGCGTGATCCGGTGGCGGGAGATCAGGTGCTATTGCGGGATGTCGGCTTGCGGGCGGTGGTCGTCCGTGCGGCGGATGAAAAGGGCAATGTGGAGGTGCAGGCGGGCGCTATCCGTACCCGCACACCGCTGTCCAACCTGCAACTATACGAGTCCAACCGTGCCGCGAAAAAGGGTCGTGCCACACCGGCACCGCGGCGGGAGGGCACGCTACCGTCCCGGATGGAGCGTTCCGCCGTCACCGACCTCGACCTGCGGGGGCAGACGGTGGAGGAGGCGTTGCTGGAGGTTGACCGCTTCCTGGATAACGCGATGCTCTGCGGGCTGGAAAAGGTCACGATCATTCACGGCAAGGGCACCGGCGCATTACGCGCCGCCATACATCAGCATTTGAAAGGACACCGGCAGGTCAAGGGCTTCCGCCTCGGCGTTTACGGCGAGGGCGAGACCGGCGTGACGGTGGTGGAGCTGAAATAACAGCGATCTGCGCGGAAAGGACAGACTATGACTTTAGAGGAGGCACGGCGTATTTTTTGCGCCGACCGGTTTGCAACCGAGGCGACCGGCATCACCATCGACCAAATCGGAGAGGGCACGGCGACCTGCTCCTTTACCATTGAGGAGCGGCACAAAAACCAGCTCGGCACCGTGATGGGCGGCGCGATCTATACGCTGGCGGACTATACCGCGGCGATCGCCGCCAATAGCTGCGGACGGCGGTCGGTATCGCTGTCCGGGCAGATACACTATCTGTCGGTCGCGCGTGGGGCGCGTCTGATCGCCTGCGCCGAAACGGTCAAGGACGGGCGCTCGGTGTCGGTCTTGAGGGTGGATATTTGCGATGATATTGGTACGGCGGTCGCGACGGCGAGCTTTGACAGCTTCAATCTGCCGGATAAGAAATCGGAAAAAGATTAGCTTAGCCTAACAGGAATAATCCGAACCCGCCCGAAAAGGCGTCTTTTCGGAACCTTTCCGCTTTTCGATCTTGGCGGGCGACAGCCCGCCTGCGATCTCAAAGACGGAAATCTTCACCAAAATACGCTCTTTTCAGGTCGCAGAGTTTGCGCGGAGCGGATTTTTTGTTAGGCACGGCAAAAACGCAGTGAATGCTTTCGCATTCACGAGTATTTTAACAAAGCATAACGGAAAATCCGCCCGCTCAAACCGGGTTCGGATTATTCCTGTTAGGCTAACATAAGGAGGACACAGCGGTGCGTATATTGATGATCCCGTCCTGGTACGGGACAAAATCATCGCCCCTGCTCGGCTCGTTCTACAAGGAGCAGGCGCAGGAGCTGGCGGCACGCGGACACGAGGTCGCGGTGCTGTATGCCGAGGTCGGCAATAGCTTTAAGCCGTCCGAGAACGGCTTTACTCATACGGTGGAAAACGGGGTGGAGACGTATGTCTGGGTGCGCCCCAATCTAACCCCGCGCTTTGAGCGCGGGCGTTGCCGCCAGCGCACGATGATGCTCGAGCGGATGTACCGCAAGCTGGAAAAAACCTGGGGACGCCCCGATGTGGTCAATCTGCGCTCCTCCTTGCAGGGGTATGAGGCGCTCCGGCTTTGCCGGCGGCACGGTCTGCCGCTGTTCTTTATGGAACATTCCTCCTTTGCCGTCACCGAGCCGGAGGGAAGCGCGACCCGTCAGCGGCTATATGCGACGATGGATGCCGCCGAGGTCAATGCCTGCGTCGGCTCGGGGCTGATGCAGGTGATGCGCCCGTATGACCCCGCGACGCGGATCATTCCCGATCTGGTGGATGAGCGACGCTTCACGATCGGCGGCAAATCCGATCCGGACGCGCCGTTCACCTTTGCCGCGATGGGACAGCTACGCCCGATCAAGGGGTACGATCTGCTGATCCGTGCCTTTGCGCGGGTCAAAAAGCAGGATGCCCGCCCGATGCGTCTGCTGATCGCCGGCGCAGGCGGACAGCGAACGTATCTCGAAGGCATTATCCGCGAGGAAGGGCTGGAGGAGTCCTGTCGCCTGGTCGGTACGGTGCCACGGGAGAATGCACCGCAATTTATGAACGACTGCGACTGCTTTGTTTGTTCGTCGCATACCGAGACGCTTTCCTGCGTGCTCAACGAGGCGGGCGCGTGCGGCAGACCGGTCATCAGCACCCTGTGCGGCGGCCCGCA
The DNA here is from genome assembly GCA_937902305.1 of uncultured Clostridia bacterium. GTDB lineage: Bacteria > Bacillota > Clostridia > Oscillospirales > Acutalibacteraceae > UBA5905. Next base: position 4,846 of record CALDHV010000039.1, on the reverse strand, counting down.
GGATATTGTCCTACCGGAGAACGGTCTGCTCGTGCCGGTTGATAATGTCGAGGCGCTGGCGACCGCGATGTTGACGATGCTGGATACCTATGCCGGATACGACCGCGAGAATATCCGCGCGGGAACGGTCAGTCGGTTCGGGCGGGACGCGGTGTGCGATAAGCTGATCCGCGCCTGTGAGGACGCGGTATCGCTGGCGGCGAAAAAAGAGGAGGCGGGGCAATGACCGATTTGCTTTCCCGCACGATGACTGCCCACGAGGAGGGCGGACTGCTGTATTATACATTCCCGTCGTTGGATGCGCTTGGTTTTGTGCGACACGGGTTTTCGACCCGCCTGGGCGGGGTGAGCGAGGGGATATACGCCTCGATGAACTTAAGCTTTACCCGCGGTGATGATGATCGGGCGGTACGGGAGAACCTCGACCGCTTTTGCGCGGTATTGGGGGAGCGGGCGGAGAATGTCGTCGTTTCAGCGCAGACCCATACCACCCATACCGTCGCGGTGACGGCGGCTGATCGCGGACGCGGTGTCACCCGCCCGCGGGAGTATACCGATGTGGACGGGCTGATGACCGATGAGGCGTCGGTCGTTCTGTGTACGCAATATGCGGACTGCGTGCCGCTCTTTTTCGCCGACCCGGTGCGCCGGGTGGTGGCGACCTCCCACGCCGGATGGCGCGGTACGGTCAACGGGATGGCACGGGTCACGGTGGAGGATATGACCGCGCGGTACGGCTGTCGCCCGCAGGACATTGTTGCGGGGATAGGGCCGTCGATCGGTCTTTGCTGTTTTGAGGTGGATGAGCCGGTCGCCGAGGCATTTGCCGCGGCGGGTATGGCGGAATACTGCCACGCCGATGGCAACGGGAAATACCATATCGACCTGCGCGCGGTCAACCGTCGGTTTATGCTGGAGGCGGGTATCCCCGCCGCGCAGATCACCGTTGCCGATCTTTGTACCCGGTGTCACCCCGATGTGCTGTGGTCGCACCGCGCGTGCGGCAAGGAGCGGGGCAGTCTGGCGGCTTTTATTTCGATACGGTAAATAATTCACCCCTTCCCGGGTTATCCTATGGGACACAGAGGGGTGTGTGGGATGACATTCGGAGAATGGACGGAACGGCTGGACGGAAAATTGCGGGTCGGGGTCAATTTTGACCTGAGCACCCGCAGTCTGTCGCTCGGCGGCCGACGCGCGAGGATGTATTTTGTGGACGGGTTTACCCGCGCCGACATCCTCGAAAAAATGATGGAGTATTTTACGGGGCTGTCCCCCGAGACGGTGGCAGGTGTCAATGACGCGCATGAGTTCAGCGCACGCTTTGTGCCGTATAACGAGGTGGATTGTCTGACCGACCCCGACGCGGCGGCGCGGCGGGTGTTGTCGGGCGGCACGGCGTTGGTGGTGGACGGGCTTGACCGGGTGCTGATCATCGAGTGCCGCACCGGCCCGGTGCGCGCGGTGCAGGAGCCGGAATACGATCGGGTGATGCGCGGCGCGCGCGACGGCTTCGTCGAAACGCTGACCTTCAACACGGCGCTGATCCGGCGACGGTTGCGAGACCCGGCGCTGACCTTTGAGGTCATCCCGGTCGGCACGATCACCCAAACCGATGTCTGCCTGTGCTATATGAATGACCGGGTGGATATGAGCTATCTCAAAAAACTGCGGCAACTATTGCGGAATATCACCATTCCCGCACTGACGATGGGGCAGGAGAGCCTGGCGGAATGTCTGATGCGCGGGCAGTGGTACAACCCGTTCCCGCGGGTGCGGTATTCCGAGCGCCCCGATGCCGCCGCCGCGTGTATCGCGGAGGGGCAGGTCGTGGTGCTGGTGGATAATTCTCCGGCGGCGATGCTGTTGCCGACCTCGATTTTCAGTTTTTCGCAGGATGCGAACGATTTTTATTTTCCGCCGCTGGTTGGCAGCTATCTGCGTTTGGTGCGGGGGCTGATCTTCACGGCGACGCTGTTTCTGACGCCGATCTGGTACTGGTTGATGCAAAATCCGGACAAGATCCCGCTGTGGCTGGATTTCACCCGCATCAAGGAGCCGAACGCCATCCCGCTGATCGTACAGCTGATCGCGGTCGAGCTGTTGATAGACACCTTGAAGCTCGCCTCGCTCAACACGCCGACATCGCTCAGTAATGCGCTGTCGTTGGTCGGCGCGCTGGTATTCGGTGAGTTTGCCGTCGAAGCGGGACTGTTCGTGCCGGAGCTGTTGGCGTATACCGCATTTGTGGCGATTGCGTCATTCACCCAGCCGAGCCACGAGCTGACCTACGCATTCAAGCTTTTTCGCTTGTTTTTGTTGATACTGACATGGGCTTTCAGCGGCTGGGGCTTGCTTGCCGGTATGGCACTGATGCTGGTCGTGCTGGTCACGACTCATACCGTGGCGGGCGGACATTATCTTTACCCGCTGATCCCGTTCAATATCAAAGCGTTGATGCGGCTGATCTACCGTCAGCCCATCAATCGGGAAAATACCGCCGCTCCCAAGCGACGTTAAATCCAAGTCCCGTCAACTTAGGACACGCACCGCCCGCTCCTTTGCCGCATACTATGGCATATCGAGGGGAGGAGCGGCAATGGTACGGTGGATTTGGTACGGGATCATAGGACTTTTGGCAATATACGGGCTGGCGGAGCTGATCCGCCGGATTTGGCTAAGCGCGGTATGCTGTCCCCACGCCGTATGGCTGTGCCGGGTGGCGATACCGCGTCGCGGGCAGGCGATCGAGCCGCTGTTGCGGTGCCTGCAATATCAGGCATCGTGGCGGGAGGAGGACTGCCGCTGTACGATGCTGATTTTGCCGCCGCCTGATGACGCGGAGCTGGCGGCGGTATGGCGGGCGGCGGCGACCGGCGGGGCGGTATGCCCTGTGACAGCGGAGGAGTTCGAACGGTTTATTAAAACGCGAATAGGATAGGAGAAAACAGGATGGACGAAAAAACGACCTTGACCGGGTTGGTGGAAAATATCGTTTTTCGCAACGACGATAACGGCTGGACGGTGCTGGAGCTGGATACCGGCGACACGCTGGAAACTGTTGTCGGCTCGTTTCATACGGTGCAGGTCGGGGAGCAGTTGACGGTGCAGGGCACGTATACCGAGCATCCGCATTTCGGACGGCAGTTCAAGGCAACGGCGTTCGAAAGCCGCCTGCCGACGGACGAAACGGCGATCCTGCGGTATCTTGCTTCCGGCGCGGTGCGCGGCATCGGGCCGTCCACGGCAATGAAGATCGTTGACCGCTTCGGCGCGGAGTCGTTGCGTATTCTGGAGGAGGAGCCGGAGGAGCTTGCCAAGATCAAGGGCATTTCGCTGGCGCGGGCACGGGATATGGGGCAGTCCTTTTGCGCCCAGTTCGGCTTGCGTGAGGTCGTGATGACCTTTGCCACCTATGGACTGACCGCCAACGAGGCGATGCGCGCCTATAAGCGGTTCGGCTCCTCCACACTGCTACGGGTGAAAGCAAACCCGTATCTGCTGTGTACATCGGGGCTGTATATCGGCTTTGAGCGGGCGGATATGCTCGGGCAGGGACTCGGGATGCAAGTGGATGACCAAAATCGCGTGGATGCGGGGGTGCTGTATGTCCTGCGGCACAATACCGGCAACGGGCACACCTGCCTGCCGCGGGATAAGGTCATCCCCGCCGCGGCACAGCTTTTGGGTGTGCCGACGGAAACAACCGAAGCCGCCGTCGAGCGATTGCTTTTGTCGTTTGAGTTGCGGGAGGAAACGCTCCACGACCGTCCGTTTTTGTATTTGCAGAAATACTACGAGTCGGAGCGCTTCATCGCCAACCGGGTCGGGCTGATGAATATGGCTTGCCCGATCTCCGAAACCGATCTTGAGTTACGCATCGACGCGATGGAGCACAACTTCCATATTACATATGAGGAACAACAACGGCACGCGATGGTCGCCGCGATCGCCGGCGGGACGCTGATCCTGACCGGCGGGCCGGGCACAGGTAAAACGACGGCAGTCAAGGGTATTCTTGAGATATTTGAGCGTAAGGGGATCGACGTTATCCTCGAATGCTCGGGCAACGTGGCGGTGCTTGACGACTGCGTCGATGCGCTGGCAAAGCAGGGCAAGCTCATCCTCATCAGCCTTTACGGAAAGAAGTACACGAACTTTGACGTTGACGCGTTCGTGTTCAAAGAGGCGGAGATGAGAACGGTCATGTTCCACGACACGCTCGACACCATCAAGGCTGTCGCCGACGGTGTCGACCTCAGCCCGCTGATCACGAAGCACCTCAAATTCGACGAAGCCGCCGAGTTCATGATGAAGCTCATAAACGAAAAGTCCAAGGAAAACATCAAGGTCATGATCGACTTCGACTGATAAGCGATAACTCAAAACGCTGTCCGAAAAATTCGGACAGCGTTTTTCTTTTTACCTTCTTCGCCATGAGCGCTGCGTATAATGGACGTGGAAAAGCCCGGAAGGAGGGGATGGCGGGTGCGCGTTATTTACATAGACGAGGTGTTCGTAATAAATTTTGCGGCGGATACACAACTGCTGCTATTTCATCAACAACTTCTTGCGCAAATTTTGAATATATTACAATTTCTTTCTCATTGTGAAAAGTGGGATGAGAAAAATCGGTTGAAAGAATCTGACAACATTCTTTTTCAGTCAAAATATTTGATTTAATTGCTTGAACTGTATATATGTATTTAAATTGAGGCATTTTCGATGTCGGTACTTTAAAATTTAAAATGAATATTTTAAATTTTATTAGTATCCGTTACATCGAAGACAAAGCGCGAGCGGCCGAATTTAAATACATATATTACTTTTTACTAAAATTACCTAC
>CALDHV010000038.1 GCA_937902305.1 uncultured Clostridia bacterium | reverse complement strand
TCAAGTCCGCCAAGAAGATGGTCGACAAGCAGCGCACCGAGGTCTGGGACGCACTCGAGGATGTCATCAAGGAGCATCCCGTGCTGCTCAACCGTGCGCCTACGCTGCACCGTCTGGGCATTCAGGCCTTTGAGCCGGTGCTGGTGGAAGGCCGCGCACTGAAGCTGCACCCCCTGTGCTGCACCGCATTCAACGCCGACTTCGACGGCGACCAGATGGCAGTCCATGTTCCGCTGAGCGCCGAGGCGCAGGCGGAAGCCCGCTTCCTGATGTTGGCGGCAGGCAACCTGCTCAAGCCGTCCGACGGTAAGCCGGTCACGGTGCCGACGCAGGATATGGTGCTTGGCTCCTACTATCTGACCATTGATAAGCATGAGAAGGATACGCCCGAGGAGACGGAAGCCGCCAAGGAGAAGAGCCCGTTCGTCTATCGTGATGAGGACGAGGCACTGATGGCGTATAACGAGAAGGTCATTGATCTGCACGACGATATTCGCGTGCGCCGCACGATGGAGATCGAAGGCAAAACGGTTTCTCACCTTATCAAAACCACGGTCGGTCGTCTGATCTTCAACCGTCCGATCCCACAGGATCTCGGCTTTGTCGATCGCTCCCTGCACGAGGACGAAACGGTGGATTCACCGTCCTACCTCGACCGCCGGATGGGCTACGAGATCGACTTCAAGGTCGGCAAAAAGCAACTCGGCAAGATCGTCGGTCGGTGCATCAAGCTCCACGGCGTCGCACAAACCAGCGTCGTGTTGGATGCGATCAAGGCGCAGGGCTACAGGTATTCGACCCGCGGCGCGCTGACCGTTTCGGTCGGTGATGCGTCCATCCCGGAGGAGAAGAAAGAATATATTGCCGAAGCCGAAAAGATGGTCGATGAGATCACCGCACTGTATAACGAGGGCTTGATGAGCGAGGAAGAACGCTATAACAGCGTCATCGAGACCTGGAACGAAACGACCGATAAGGTCACGAAAGCTCTGACTGCCAATATGGACCCGTACAACCCGATCCAGATGATGGCGGATTCCGGCGCCCGTGGCTCCATCAGCCAGATCCGTCAGCTTGCCGGTATGCGCGGACTGATCGCCAACACCTCCGGTAAGACCATTGAGGTGCCGATCCGTGCGAACTACCGCGAAGGTCTGAATATTCTGGAGTATTTCACCTCCGCTAAGGGTGCCCGTAAGGGCTTGGCGGATACCGCTCTGCGTACCGCCGACTCGGGTTACTTGACCCGCCGTCTGGTGGATGTATCGCAGGAGGTCATCATCCGCGAAAAGGATTGTAAGACCACCGACGGTATCGAGGTCTACGACATCAAGGACGGCAACCGCGTCATTGAGCCGCTGACCGAGCGTCTGCTCGGACGCTTCCTGTGTGAGGATTTCTGCGATCCGCAGACCGGCGAGGTGCTGGTGCCCTGCAATCGCAAGATGATCGAGGAGGACGCCGAGCTGATCGACGCCGTGCTCCGCCGCAATGCCACCGATAAGGACGGCAAGGTGGACGACAGCAAGGTGCGGGTCAAGATCCGTTCGGTGCTGACCTGTGCCGCCCGCAAGGGCGTCTGCGCCTGTTGCTACGGCGTCAACCTGGCGACCAACGAGCCGGTCACGGTCGGTGAGGCGGTCGGCATCATCGCCGCCCAGTCCATCGGTGAGCCGGGTACCCAGCTGACGATGCGTACCTTCCACACCGGCGGTGTTGCCGGCGGCGAGGACATCACGCAGGGTCTGCCGCGTGTTGAGGAGCTGTTCGAGGGACGCAAGCCGAAGCATTTGGCGATTTTGAGCGAGATCGACGGTGTCGTCCGCATCGAGAATAAGAAGAAACACACCGTCGTCGTTACCGCCGAGGACGGCAGTGATGAGCGCTCCTACGTCATCACCTACGGTGCCCGCCTGCGTCCCTGCATTGAGGACGGCTATCATGTCGCCAAGGGTGAGTGCATCACCGAGGGCGCGATGAGCCCGCACGATGTGCTGGAGGTTTGCGGTGCGTCCGCCGTGCAGGATTACCTGATCAAAGAGGTGCAGGTCACATACCGCACCCAGGCGGTGGATATTAACGATAAGCACATTGAGGTCATCGTCCGTCAGATGATGCGCAAGGTGCGGGTCGAGGATGCCGGTGACGCCGATCTCGTCAATGACGCGATCATCGACAAGTCCGAGCTGTACGACGCCAATGCGTCCATCGACGCTCGGACTGCCGCCGGAGAGGTTTCCGCAGACGGTACGCCGTTGCGCAAGCCGACCGTTACCCCGATCCTGCTCGGTATCACCAAGGCGGCGCTGGCTACCGACAGCTTCCTGTCCGCCGCGTCCTTCCAGGAAACCACCCGCGTGCTGACCGATGCCGCCATCAAGGGCAAGGTCGATCCGCTGTTGGGTCTGAAAGAGAACGTCATCATCGGCAAGCTGATCCCTGCCGGTACCGGTATGGCACAGTATTCCGACATTATGGTCAAGGATCGCCGCGCTCCGCGCAACGCGTTCAGCGTCCTTGATGAGTTGCTGGTCGCAGAGGAGTCTACCGAGCCGGAAAATGTCGAAATTGCCGCTCCGGTGGAGGTCACCGTGGAAGAATAAGGAAAATGAGCGAAACTTTCACTTATTTTTCTTGACAATTCTTTTGCACTTGTGATACAATTCTAATTCGTGGCGTGCTGTCCGGCGTTTGTGGCGCCGGACAGCCACCCGAGGATACCGGACGGATATTTCCCCGCCAAACGGGAGGATATGCGCCCGCTGTTGCGTTGATTTTGAAGGCTTTTCGGAGCCTTTGAGATAAATATATTATTCGGAGGTGAAAACATTGCCTACTTTTAACCAGTTGGTCCGCAAGGGAAGACAGGATCTGGAAAAGAAAGCCAAGGCGCCGGCTCTGCTGAAAGGCTGGAACTCCAAGAAGCGCGTGGCGATCGACCAGGACTCTCCCCAGAAGCGTGGCGTCTGCACTGCGGTGAAAACGTCTACCCCGAAAAAGCCGAACTCGGCTTTGCGTAAGGTGGCGCGTGTCCGTTTGTCCAACGGGATCGAGGTCACGTCCTATATCCCCGGCGAAGGTCACAACCTGCAGGAGCACAGCGTCGTGCTGATCCGCGGCGGCCGTGTTAAGGATCTCCCCGGTGTGCGTTATCACATCATCCGCGGTACGTTGGATACCCAGGGTGTTGCGAACCGTATGCAGGCGCGTTCCAAATACGGTGCCAAGCGTCCCAAGGCAGGAGCTGCCAAGAAGTAAGACATTATCATCAGCGGCTACAAAGTAGTTGCAGATTTTCATATACCCGGGCTGACCGCGGTGGACGGAAAACTGTGCTTCTTTCTGGCTGGCGGGAGTATGTCGCTTTCGAGTACCTATGATATCATCATTATGAAGGAGGGAAGTAAAGTGCCGAGAAGAGGTTCAACCGCAAAACGCGATGTTTTGCCCGACCCGCTTTACAATTCCAAGTTGGTGACGAAGCTCATCAACAACATTATGCTGGACGGTAAGAAGGGCGTTGCCCAGAAGATCGTCTATGATGCCTTTGACATCATCAAAGAAAAATCCGGCGAGGAGCCGCTGACCGTATTTGAAAAGGCCATGGAAAACGTGATGCCTGTTCTGGAGGTCAAGGCTCGCCGCGTCGGTGGTGCCACCTATCAGGTGCCGATTGAGGTGCGTGCGGATCGCCGTCAGACCTTGGGTCTGCGGTGGCTCACCGCCTACTCCCGCAGCCGTTCCGAGCGAACGATGAAGGAACGCCTTGCTGCGGAGATCCTGGATGCTCTGAACGGTAATGGCGGTGCCGCCAAAAAGTGCGAGGATACCCACAAAATGGCAGAAGCCAATAAGGCTTTCGCGCATTTCCGTTGGTAATCCCCCACGCCTGATTCAGAACAAGGAGGATCGATTATGGCAAGAGATGTCTCTCTGGAAAAAACCAGAAACATCGGTATTATGGCGCACATCGACGCCGGTAAAACGACGACGACCGAGCGTATCCTGTACTATACCGGTGTCAACTACAAGATCGGTGAGACCCACGACGGCAGCGCTACCATGGACTGGATGGCGCAGGAGCAGGAGCGCGGTATCACCATCACGTCCGCGGCGACCACTTGCTACTGGGATAAGCAGGGCAAGGCGGACAAGCACCGCATCAATATCATTGATACTCCCGGACACGTGGACTTCACGGTGGAGGTGGAGCGTTCCCTGCGCGTTCTCGACGGTTCTGTGACCGTTCTGTGCGCCAAGGGCGGCGTCGAGCCCCAGTCCGAGACGGTGTGGCGTCAGGCGGACGAATATCAGGTGCCGCGTATGGCATACGTCAACAAGATGGACATTATGGGCGCCGATTTCTATCGCGTTGTCCAGATGATGCGCGATCGGTTGAAGTGCAACGCGGTGCCGATCCAGCTTCCGATCGGTTCGGAGAATACTTTCAAGGGTATCGTTGACCTGATCGAAATGAATGCCGACGTCTACTATGACGAAATGGGCAAGGATATGCGCGTGGAGGAGATCCCCGCGGATATGCAGGAGCTGGCGCAGAAGTATCACGAGGAGCTGTTGGAGGCGGTCGCCGAGCAGGATGACGCGCTGATGGAGAAGTATTTCGGCGGCGAGGAGATTACGGTTGACGAGATCAAGACCGTCATTCGGAAAGCCACCATTGCCAATCAGTTCGTCCCGGTCTGCTGCGGTACCTCTTACCGCAACAAGGGCGTGCAGAAGTTGCTCGACGCGATCGTGGATTATATGCCCTCTCCGCTGGACGTTCCCGCGATCAAGGGCATCAACCCCAAAACCGACGAGGAGGAGGAGCGTCCTTCTTCGGATACCGAGCCGTTCGCGGCGCTGGCGTTCAAGATCGCGACCGACCCGTTCGTCGGCAAGCTCGCGTTCTTCCGCGTGTACTCCGGCACGGTCAACGCCGGCAGCACGGTGTACAACTCCAACAAGGACGCGGATGAGCGTCTGGGGCGTATCGTGCAGATGCACTCCAATCACCGCAAGGATCTCGACACCGTCTACGCCGGCGACATCGCCGCCGCGATCGGTCTCAAGAACACCACGACGGGTAATACCCTGTGCGATGAGAAGCATCCGATCATCCTCGAGTCGATGAAGTTCCCGGAGCCGGTCATCCGTGTGGCGATCGAGCCCAAGACCAAGGCCGGTCAGGAGAAGATGGGCATTGCGCTGGCGAAGCTGGCGGAGGAAGACCCGACCTTCAGAACGTATACCGACGAGGAGACCGGTCAGACCATCATTGCCGGTATGGGTGAGCTTCATCTGGAGATTATCGTAGATCGTCTGAAGGAGGAATTCAAGATTCCCGTAACTACAGGCGCACCGTCTGTATCGTTCCGCGAGACTATAACGAGTCCGTTTGAGTGTACATACAAATATGTGAAGCAGACAGGCGGTCACGGCCAGTATGCGCATACCGTAATCCGTTTTGAACCGAATCCCGGTGGCGGCTTTGAATTCGTGGATATTACCAAGGGCGGTGTCATACCTAAGGAATTCATACCGTCGGTACAGAAAGGTCTGCAGACCGCTATGTTGAAAGGCCCGCTTGCAGGATATCCTGTTGTTGATGTGCGCTGCGTACTTGTTGACGGAAGTTTCCATCCTGTTGATTCAAGCGATATGGCAT
>CALDHV010000037.1 GCA_937902305.1 uncultured Clostridia bacterium | reverse complement strand
GCATCTCCTCGACCATTTCGGGCGTGAGCTGCTTTTTCGCCTTGCCTTTACGCGTGATCTCCATGATCTTGAACGCCATATCAGGCTCCAAGCCCTTGTGGATGAGCGTGACCATAATGCTGTCACGGGTGCCGATCGCGGTGGAAATGTTACATATGCCCGCCTTGATCAGATCCTGTGCATTGCCGAGATACACATCGGTGCCGTGGGACATTCCCGATATTTGCAAGAGATCGGCAAAGGTCTTCGGCTTACAGTCCAGCAACATCTGCATCGTAAAATCGGTGCCCATTTCCGGGATGGAAAGCGTGCCGGTCTCACAACCGAGCTCCTCGGCGGTCAAGCCGAGCGCTTGGGGTGAGGTGAACAGGCTATATACATCCGGATCGGACATATCCACCGACATCACGGGGACGCCGGTATACTCCTCGAGATATTTGTAGATCGTCGGGATGACGTGACCGAGGTTATCCAGCTTCAAAATATTATCGTGGATCGAATGGAAATCAAAGTGTGTGGTGATATTGACGTTATCCACCTTATCCGCCGGGTGCTGTGCCGGGCAAAAGTCCTCGATCTCATAGCCGTCCGGCACAACGACCATACCGCCGGGATGCTGACCGGTCGTTCTCTTGACCCCGGTACAGCCGATCGCCAGTCGCTCCGTCTCGGCAGGGCTGATGACCGTTTGCCGCTCGTCAGCGTACTTCTTGACATAACCGAACGCCGTCTTATCCGCGATGGTGCCGATGGTGCCTGCCTTATATACATGGTCGCGCCCGAACAGCTCCTCCGTATAGCGGTGAGCACGGTTTTGATATTCGCTGGCAAAGTTGAGGTCAATATCCGGTGCCTTATCCCCCTTAAAGCCGAGGAAGGTCTCGAACGGTATCTCGTGTCCGTCGCGACCGAGCGGCTGACCGCACTGCGGACAGTTTTTCGGCGGCAGGTCAAAACCGGAGCCGACCTCACCGTGCGTGAAGAACTCGGCGTATTTACAGTCGGGATTGCGGCAGATATAGTGCGGCTCCAAGGGATTGACCTCGGAGATACCCGCCATATGCGCGACAAACGACGAGCCGACTGAGCCACGGGAGCCAACCAGATAGCCGTTCTGCACCGAGTTTGCCACCAGCTTTTGCGCGATCATATACAGCACGGCAAATCCGTGCTTGATGATCGACGCCAGCTCCTTTTCCAGCCGGGCACGCACCACCTCCGGCATCGGGTCGCCGTACACCTCACGGGCGCGATTCCAACAAATCTCCTGCAACTGCTCGTCCGCGCCGTCGATGTGCGGCGGAAAGGTGCCGTCCGGGATCGGACGGAAGCTTTCCACCCAATCCGCGATCCTATTTGGGTTTTCGATGACCACCTCGCGGGCTTTCTCCTCCCCGAGGAAGGTGAACTCCGCCAGCATTTCGTCGGTCGTACGGAAATACAGCGGTGCCTGCTGATCGGCGTCCTCAAATCCCATTCCCGCCATTAAAATGCGGCGGTAGACCTCATCCTGCGGATCCATAAAGTGGACATCGCAGGTCGCGCAAACGGGCTTTGCAAGCTTTTCGCCCAGCCGCACGATGGTGCGGACATATTCCTTGAGCTGTTCCTCACTTTTGCAGACCGGCGGAATGACCGCGCCGGTCTTTTTTTCGGTCGTCGGACGGAGCATAAACGCATCGTTGCCGAGCGGCTGGATTTCAAGGAAATCATAAAAAGACGCAATGTCGCACAGCTCGCCGAACGACTTGCCCTCAACGATCGCACTGTAAAGCTCCCCGGCCTCACACGCGCTACCGACGATCAGTCCCTCCCGATGTTCCATCAGCTTGGAGCGGGTAATGCGCGGACGGCGGGAAAAGCACTCGAGGTTAGACCAAGTAACCAGCTTATACAGGTTTTTCAGTCCCACCTGGTTGCGGGCAATCAGGATCATATGGTAGTATTTTGCTTTTTTCGGGTCAACACCGGTGATGGTGGTATTGACCTGCTGAAGCGTGGCGATACCCCGCTCCCGCATATCCACGACGCAATGGGAGAATATCCCCGCAAGCACCGTCGCATCGTCACTGGCGCGGTGGTGATTGAACGGCGGCAGGCGCAAAAACTCCGCCACCGTATCGAGCTTATAGTTTTTATGCCCCGGGTACAGCGTGCGACAGATCGGCACGGTATCCACCGAGGTGAAATCATACGGCAACCCGCACCGTGCGGCGGCGGCACGGATAAAGCCGGTATCGAACGGCGCATTATGCGCCACCAGCACGCGGCAATCGCCGCAAAAGGCGTAGAACTGTCGCAAGCCCTCTGCCTCATCGGGCGCGCCCGCCACCATATCATCGGTGATTCCGGTCAGCTCGACGATCTTCGAGGGAATCGGCTTACCGGGGTTAATCAAAACGTCAAAGCTTTCCAGCACCTCGCCGCCGCGAAAACGCACCGCGCCGATCTCGGTGATACGATCGGATTTGACCGAAAGACCGGTCGTCTCAATATCAAAAACAATAAACTCATCGTCAAGCGTTGCATCCGACGCGCCGGATACCACCGATACCATATCGTTGACGTAATAGGATTCCATCCCGTACAGGATTTTAATGTCCTTGCCCTTTTTATGCAAAGCCGCCGCTTCATTCATCACGTCCGGGAACGCCTGCACAACGCCGTGATCGGTCACAGCGACCGCCTTATGTCCCCATGCGGCGGCACGGCGCACCAACGCCGCGGCATCGGAAACGCCGTCCATGGCGGACATTTTTGTGTGCAGATGTAGCTCCACCCGCTTTTCGGGCGCGTTATCCTGCCGTTCATAGTGCGAAACGACCGAGATCGCGCGCGGACGGATCATATTGTCCTTGGCATATTCATCATAGTCGTACCGTCCGCTGACCAGCAGACAGTCACCCTCCGACAGTCCCTTGACAGCGGTGATCTTGTCGGCATCGCGTTTCTTATCCAGCCACAGATTGAGCGCGACCGAGCCGGTGTAATCGGTCATTAAAACGGTATACCGACATTTGGTGCCGTCGCGGTTTTCCCGGCTGTCGATCTTGAAGATCTCGCCCCAGCATACCACCGTCGAGCCATCCGGCTCCATATCCCGTATCGGGGTCGGGCGCTCCTGTATGGGCGCGCCGATGACCGGTTGTGCCGTATCCAGCCATATAGGCAGTCCGTCTGCGGGTGGGGTATCGGCATCGGCGGGCTTGCCGGGCTTTGCCGCAACCGCGGCAACGGTCTTTGTC
>CALDHV010000036.1 GCA_937902305.1 uncultured Clostridia bacterium | reverse complement strand
CTATGGTCTCCATTTCTTAAGCTATTTTCTTTTTGGTATCGAATCAGTTCAATACCAAAAAAGAACACCATCTTATGAAAGAAACGCAAGCGCCCTGATTGAAGAGGTGATCGCGCAATACAATGCCGCAGAGAAAAGCATCTACTATGTAAAAAAAGAAGCGGAAGAAAAAGCTCCCGTTCAGGCATAAGACGGATCGCAACGCGGACGAGGATGATGAGGAAGACCCGGAGTGGGTTGATTGGGGACTGAAACCGATCGGGCACTACCATGTCGAAGATGCCCCGGCGCAGCCGAAGGTCACGCCCGAGGATGCTCCCGCCGCACCTGCGGTGGAGGAAACACCCGATGAAATGTCCGATCCGGTTGAAAGCCATGACCCGGAGCCGACTCCCGCGCCTATGCCGACGATCACGCGGACGATGGAGATCGACGGTATTCTGTCCGACATCTCGGAGAGCCCCATTGCTCCCGTCCAAGAGGCGGACGAGCCGGAGGAATATCCTGCGGTCGCAACTCCCGCGCCGACGGTCGCACCGATCGAGGAGGACGATGAATTACCGGTCGTACAGCCGTATCCGGCGGTGGACGCTCCGGAAACGCCACAGGTGTCACCCAAGGAGGCGGCGACGCGGGTCATCACCTTGCCGACGCTGGACAGTACGACCTTTGAAATTGATAAAAAGTTTGTTATCAAGGTGCCCGAGAGTGAGCAGGTACCGGATCAGCTTTCGATGGAGGAAATGATTGCCACCGAGGAAAACGGCGGTGTGCCGCCGGTCGATCCGGAAACGCAACTGCGGGAAAACCGCCGTGCCAAGGTGCGTGGTTTCTCCCTGCGCGAGGAGGAAGAGGAGGAGGAAAACGAGCCGGAGGAGATCGTCGAGGAAACGCCGGAGGAACCGGTGACAGAGGAGTTCAACTCCTACTCCGATGCGCATACGATCCAGACGGAGCTTACCTATCGGCGCCATTCCTCTTTTGCCGCGCTGGTTTTGACCGGCGTGCTGGAGCTGATCGTTTTGTTGCTGGCGCTGATTTCCAACAAGGTCGGCTCACCGATAGGAACGACCGGGTATTTGATCGTGCAGATCTTTGCGCTTGTCGTGATGGCGGCGCTCAATTACCGTTTGGTATTCCGTGGCTTGACCGGGCTGTTCACTCTGCGCGCCAATACCGATACGGGTGTGTCGCTGGTGCTGGCGGTGGCGATCGTCAGCCTGCTCGGCTGTTTCATCGACGGGGAGGTCTTGCCGCTGTGGACGCCGCTCCCCGGCATTGTGCTGGTGGCATCTTCGTTGGCACAGTATTGCCGTTGCCTGCGTATTGAGCGCAATTTCTCCTTCGTCGCTTATCCGAGCGACAAGTATGCCGCCAATCTGCTGGAGGATCAGGAATCGCTCAAGGAAATCGGTCGCCGTGTGTCGCTGGAGGATGAGGCACGGGTGGCGTATTTCCGCCGCACCTCGTTTCTGACGGATTATATTGCCAATGCCAACGAGCCGGATATTGCCGATGACTGGTCGGCGTGGATGACACCGGCGCTGTTCGTTTTGTCATTGGTTTTGTCTGTTTTGATGTTGCTGGTTGGAAAGATCGAGGGCTTTTCCGCGTGGTTGACGGCGGTCAACCTGCTGTTGCCGCTTTCGACGGTGGCGGGCGGTCTGTCATTGCAGGTCGCGCTCAACCGCAGTACTCACAAGATGTTGCTTCGCGGCGGCTTTATGGTCGGATGGAAAGCAGTGCGCTTGTTCGGTCAGCCCGACGGTGTGGTGCTGGATGCGGCGGAGCTGTATCCGAATGAAAGTATGCTCCTGCATGGGATCAAGACCTTTTCCGGCGCACATATCGACGATGCCATCGTCGATGCCGCGTCATTGCAGATCCGCGCCGGCGGCCCGCTGTCGCTGATCTTCAAGCGGATCATACAGAATGACAACGCGATCCTGCGCGAGGTGGACAGCTTGGTTTTTGAGCAGGGAATGGGTGTGTCCGGCTGGGTAGACGGGCGGCGCGTTCTGGTCGGCAATCGCCGCTTGCTGGAAAACCACGGCGTTCATGTTCCGTCGTCGGATTATGAGGCAAAATATGTCCGGGATAACCGCAAGATCGTTTATCTTTCCACCGGCGGTGAGCTGTCCGCGATGTTTGTGGTGAGTTATCTGCCGGATGAGAGCATCAAGGCATCGTTGCAGGAGCTGTCCTCCGCCAAGGTGCCGATGCTGATCCGTTCCTGCGATCAGAATATCACGGCGGAATATCTGTGCGCTTGCTTTGATTTGGATGCATATTATGTGGAGGTATTGCCGGCGGCGGCGGGGCGGCTGTATGACACCCTCGTCCAGCAGGAGGCGGAAAGCGAGCCGGCGTTGCTTGCCTCCAACGGTCATATACTCGGGACAGCGTGGGCACTGGCATTTTGCCGGAAGATGTTCCGCAGATGCCGGATCACGCTGATCGTACAAATGCTGATGGCGGTTCTCAGTCTGCTGTTTGGCGTGATGATGATTTTGAACGGCAACAGCGGCTATCTGCCGGGCGCTCTGTCCTGTCTGCTCGGCACAAGTATTATTTCCGCCTTGCTGGCGTTCTTATGATGACAGATAAAAGCCGTAGCTTTTGCTTGCAAGAGCTACGGCTTTTTTGTGTGGATGCGGACATTTGCGGCAGAATTATGTCTGATATGATTATTGAAGAAAACAGGCGCAAATGGTATACTGGATTTGATTTCAAGGCAAGGAGGAAAGCCAAATGAAGAAAATAGCCATCACCGAACACGAGATTATTTGCGATAATCCCGATAGCGTATTCCGCTATTTTGCGTGGCCGACGGTTTGCCGCCTGCCGAACGGCAGCCTCGGTATGGTCTGCTCGGGCTTGAGGCGGAAACACGTTGACCCGTTTGGTAAGCTTGTTATGTGCTATAGCTTTGACGAGGGGAAGACCTGGACACGCCCCGCCTTGATCATCGACACGCCGCTGGACGACCGGGATGGCGGCATTGCCACATTCGGTAACGGTCGTGTGATCGTGACCACCTTCAACGAGTCCATATCCGAGCAACGGCAGCGCTTGGAGCGTGCGACGGACGGCGATGTTGCGCTCAAGCGGGAGTATCTGCGTCTGACTGAGGCGTACCAAAATGAGATCGAGGAAAAATATTTCGGCTCTCTTTACCGCATCAGCGACGACGGCGGTTTTACCTTTTCTCCGATCAAAAAAAGCCCCGTTTCGACACCGCACGGCCCGATCGCATTGCCGTCGGGCGGGCTGTTGTATGTCGGGATCAGAAATGAGGATAATTACGACGGAGATCTCACGCGGCACAATGTATATCTGTATAAGTTGGATGAAAACGATGATTTTGCCTATGTCGGTATGATCGAGAACAACAGTGAGAATCAGTGGTGGGAGCCTTATGCGTACGCCCTCACCGATGAACACATCATCGTTCAGATCCGCACACATAATGACCCGGCGGGACTTGCCGCAGTTTTTCAATGCGAGACTTTTGACGGCGGCAAGACCTTTACCGAGCCTTGCCGGATCAACGATCACGGTATCCCGCCCCACATCATGCGGCACAGCAGCGGCGTTTTGGTTTGTACGTACGGCTTTCGTGTGGGTGAGCCGCTGGGCATCCGCGCGCTGTTCAGCAGGGATGACGGCAAGACCTGGTCGGAGGAATACATTTTGACTGATGATAACCCACATCGAGACCTTGGCTATCCCGCCTGCGTTGAGATCGAGGGCGGCAAGATCCTGACGGTGTACTATCAGTATATCCGCGACGAAAAGACCTCGCTCGAAAGCGCTGTCATCAAAAAATGCGTGTGGGAGTTGCCGGTTTAGGCGTTAGACGTTAGATGATAAGGGTTTCGGCTTGTGCGTAGCCGGAAGGCTGTACTCGTAGGGTGCGGCGTCCCCGACGCACCGCGTTCTTTCGCTTCGCTTGCGCCCGCGCGGGACGATGTGGGCATCGTCCCCTACACAATTAAGTTTCAGCGTGTCGGAAACAACAGTACAAATCGGCAGTTTCAGCCGGTGGATTGCCGCGTCGCTTCGCTCCTCGCAATGACACGCAGGGAGATAGTGCGTAATGCAAGCCATTTTCCCCGCACAAGCTCGTCGCGGGTCATTGCGAACCAGTGCGCACACTGGTGCGGCAATCCAGCGGTAGAGATGTCTTGGTTGTGCCATCGTCTCCGATGTGCAGAAGCGTATGTTTCGCTCCCCTACGGAGCGCAAGCCATCAACTCCCGCGCATCGAAAAGCTCGCCTCGACGAATGACAAAAACACCTGCCGAAAACTCCTTTTCGGCAGGTGTTTTACTGTGACATTCTTATAAGCCCGTAGCGGTGCCTTTATCGGGCTTGTTTTTGTATTGTCCCGCCGTGCCGTAATGGGGTCGAAATAACCTGCTACCAAGGTCAGCAGGTGGGTTATTGCCCGTTTCGTTCCGGCTCCCTTCGTCCGCGCGAGCGCGGGAGGTCTGCACTCCGGAAACGGAGCGAAATACCCGAACATAACGTGTAGTAGGGTTAGAAGACTCCAATTCGCGTACACGGCAGGATAGCCTGACAAGATCAGTTGAGCGGCCCGTTTTCGTCCGCGTCCACCTCGTTGATCTCGTAGTAATCTGCCAGCCGTTCTTCAAAGACGGCGGCGATCTCCTCAAAGGTGTCCTCGTCCTCAATGGGGACGAGCAGATCTTCGCCGTCCCGGTCAACGACCTCAAGAATGATCAGCTCGCCGTCATCCTCGATCGCGTCCTCGGCATCGTCATAAACCGGCAGGAGGGCGACATATCGCCCCTCGTCGTTTTCGATGGCGTCCAGCACCTCAAACTGATGCTCGTTGCCCTCGTCATCCACCACATTGACAATATCGTTTCCGTATTCCTCCGACATACGTATCACTCCTTTCTATCGTTCTTTATGATACCCTATCTTTCTCTGTTCGTCAAGTTTATTTTTTGCCAGTTGCACAACCGGTCGCGATGGGCATAGACTGTCAAAGGGGAGGGATGAGCTGTGGACGGACGGTATATTCATATTGGGTCGGTCACTAACGCGATGCGCGGCAAAAAACTGCTCGAAAAGAACGGCATTCGCGCGTTTGTCAACCGCTCCGCACATCCGCAGGACGGAGATGGGTGCGGATACAGCTTGTTTGTATCGCGCACCGACGGACAAGCGGAGCGGATATTGCGCTCCGGCGGGATCGCCGTGCGAAGGGTCAGTGATAACGGGTGATACGCTATTGGGATAATGCGGCGACGACCTATCCAAAGCCGCCGGCGGTGATCGCGGCGGTAAACGAAACGATGCGGCTATACGGCGCCAATCCCGGACGGGGCGGGCACCGGTTGGCTATGGCGGCGGCGGAGCGGGTGTACGCTTGCCGTGAGGCGGCGGCGGAGTTTTTCGGCTTATCCGATCCGACTGGGGTCATTTTCACTCCCGGATGTACGGCGTCGCTCAATATGGTGATACAAAGCATCACAGGCGGCGGACGGG
>CALDHV010000035.1 GCA_937902305.1 uncultured Clostridia bacterium | reverse complement strand
AGAACACCTGCTTTGAAAAAGCAGGTGTTCTGCGTTCTTGATAAAAACACGAAAGGAGATCCCGGCCTGTCTCCCATGAAGCCCCGCGCCTTACAGGGCGCTCTGCGTATCGTTGGGGTCGCCCTTCCTTGCCAGATCGTATTCGTGAGACCAGTCGAGCTCACGGTATTCTTCGCCCCGGGGATCATTCCGGATCCAGTCGAGCAGAAGATCCAGCATTTCTTCCGTCCAGGTGTTTTTGTCGATTTGGGCGGTGGTAAACTTGCCTTTGCAAATCATTTCAAAGCCGAAGTCATCTTTCACATGGGTTTTTGCCGCACCCTCAACAACGTCTGCAACCAGATGTGACGGTATAAACAGTACGCCGCCGCCTGCGCCGAACACCACATCACCCGGCAAACATACTGCACCGCCGAAGCTTGTGATATCGTTCCAATCCTTCATCACAAAATCCCGAATAGGGGTGGGGTCGATGCCGCGGTAATACACCTGCACATCGGGGATGTTTTTCATCTGTTCTACATCTCGCACACCGCCCCAGATCACCGCGCCGCCCGTTTTGGTGCGGTTGTGAATGGCGGTGGTGAGATTACCGCCCAAAAAGGTGCCTTTGTAGATTTTGTCGTACATATCGCACACCACCACATCCCGTTCTATGAGGTGATCAATGACCCACTGGTTATAGTTGCCGCATAATCCGTCGTCGGCGCCGCGGGAAAACTGCACCCTATGCAGATCGGGGCGGGTC
Source organism: uncultured Clostridia bacterium (assembly GCA_937902305.1). Classification (GTDB taxonomy): domain Bacteria; phylum Bacillota; class Clostridia; order Oscillospirales; family Acutalibacteraceae; genus UBA5905. Next base: position 3,964 of record CALDHV010000035.1, on the reverse strand, counting down.
GGGCAGTAGGTGCAGGTCACCGCCCGCCCGACCAGTTTCCGCCCGTCATCGTGTAGCGGTGTCAGCGGGTGTTCACCGCCGCCGACAAATTGGTGCTCGTATCCCAACACAAAAATCGGCTTCCAGACTTCCTCGAGCGTCATACCGTAAAGCGCATCAAGGTATTTTTCCGCCACCTTCGGTCTGCCGTCGGGTAGACGCGCTCCTTTCCAAAGCGGTGTTAATTGTATGATTTTTTCTCTGTCGTTAAAGAACATAAACTATCCTCCGATAAATACCTTTGAAGATCAATCACTGTGTTTCTTCTTCAAAAATCAAATACCCGAATGGCGAAAGGGATATTTCCCCGTTACGGACGAAAAATCCGTCTTTGCCCTCCAATAATATTCTGTCGGGAATATCCAAAACCGAGTCAACCTTGCAGTTCACTTTATTTGTTGACAAGTTTCCGATAAATACCACTCTTTTTCCGCTGTATTCGCGCGCAAAAGATACCGTACTTCCCTCTGCATCGTTATCAAGCCACTTGGTAGACCCGTGAATAATCACTTCGTTTTTGTTTTTCATCCGGTTTAACACCTTGAAAACCTCCTGTCGGCGAACAGCGGCATCGCCGGATTTCAGGCTTCTATTCGCAGTCTGGAATTGCCCCATATAGAAACGGTTTGCAAATAAGGATTGGTTTGATGTATCTGCAAGCTCATTTCCGGCGTATACCATAGGGATGCCGCGGATCGTGTAGTTTAATGCCTGTATCATTTCCATGCAGGCGTGACCGTAAACGGCCTCTATTCGCCCGTCCCAGTCGGTTACGGTGTCATGATTATCCATGTCACGTACAAGATATGCTCCGTGTGGAACGGTTAAAGTATATGCCTCGTCCGCTTTTCGCAGATCCGCGGCAGTGGCGTTTTTATCCAAAATATCTTTTACGGTATTATGCCAGCCGAAGGTATAGGAGGAATGAAAAGAGCTTAACATTCTCGAAAAATCGGAGCCTTCATTTATCAATACCGCGTCGCTCTTAATCGCCTCGATTCTTTTTCTTCCTTCTGTCCAAAAGTCATCGGGAGGGACATCCCCGACATCGCATCTGAAGCCGTCAACGTCAAGAACGGAAATGTAGTATACCATATTGCCCCACAGATACTCTCTCAGCCCTCGACAATTAAAATCAAGCTTCGGGAAATGCCATTCCGTACAAATAAAGTCTCCCTTTTCATCCTGCTCTGCAAACTCGGGATGCTGTTTGATCACACAGGCATTCGGTGCGATATGTGCATATACAAGGTCCAATATTACCCTTTGCCCCAACGCGTGTGCCGTTCTTACCAGTGTTTCCAAATCCTCCATACTTCCGTATTCTGGATCGATATTAAAATAATTCTTTATGCGGTAGGGATTTTTCGGATTACCGGTTTCTGATTTCTTTTGGCGATAGCTCCAATTATCCCTGTTTTGGCTGTCATCTTCTTCGAACACGGGACACAAATAGATTATTCTAAATCCCAAATCAGCCAAAAACGGAAGCTCTTCTGTCAGTGACTCAATGGTTCCCGACGGAGAAAATGTCCTCAACATAACTTGATAAACGGGAGATGTCAGCAACCATTCGGGTGCTTTCAACGCTTGTTTTTTCATAACTGCTTCAGCTCCATATCCTATCATTTGAAAACTCTTTATTCCATTCGTCTGTCGGCTCAAAATATCCGGGAATATTCGGATTGATATGCTCTCTTAACACTTCTTCGTTAAGATCATCGAAACCGATACCGGGCTTTTCGGGCACTTTGATATAGCCGCCTTTGATCAACGGCTTGTCAATGCCGGTCACCATATCCGCCCACCACGGAACATCAATGGAATGAAACTCGACTGCCAGCACATTGTGCATCGCCGCCGCAACGTGTACCGACGCGAGACAGGCGACCGGACTTTCCGCCATATGTACTGCGACCGCAACGCCGTTTTCGTCGGCAATATCGGCAATTTTTTTCAGCTCCATAGCGCCGCCGCAGGTCAGAATATCGGGATGAATGGCCGAAACGCCACCGGCTTTGATTATTTTTTCAAACGGCTCTTTCAAATACATATCCTCGCCGGTGCAAATCGGAATCGTCGTGCTGTTCTTAAGCCGCACATATTGGTCGGTATACATCCACGGCACCATATCTTCGATCCAGGCGAGATTATACGGCTCCATGCGCCGGGCAAAACGGATGCAATCCTCCACACAAATATGTCCAAAATGATCGACGGCGAGCGGTATTTCGTAGCCGATAACTTCACGGACTTCTTTGATATAATTTTCTAAATAATCCAGTCCTTTTTCGGTCAGATGGATACCGGTAAACGGATGTGCTGTTGTGACGATGGAATAGCTTTTTTGATGTTTAACCATATCTTCGGTCACGCTTCCGCCCTGAACATTGAGAATGTGCGGTGCGTATTTTTTCATATCGTCGATCTGACCGAGTGGTGCATTGATCGTTCCCGGCTCGTTAAGTAGCAGACCGATACCTAAATCCATTTTTAGGAATGTAAATCCCATCTCCATCCGCTTTTTGAGCGCAAGCCCCATATCGCGGCCGGTGTGCTTGCCGTCTACATCGGTATCGCAATAGACACGAACTTCGTCTCTGAACTTGCCGCCTAAAAGCTGATACATAGGAACGCCATAGGCTTTGCCTGCCAAATCCCACAGAGCAATCTCTATTCCCGATACGCCGCCGCCCTGACGGGACGGCCCTCCGAACTGCTTAATTTTACGAAATATCCTATCAACATTACAAGGGTTTTCTCCGAGAATACGGCTTTTCAGCATTAAAGCATAAGTTTTGGATGAGGCGTCACGCACCTCACCGAATCCGCTGATTCCCTGATTGGTGTCGATCCTCAATATGGTGCATCTTTTGGGCGCACCGTCAATATCAACAAATCGAATATCGGTGATTTTCAAATCAGTTGGGTTTGAACATCTGTTGAAGCTCATACTATCATCTCCGGTTATTTTTTTCGAGAATAGCATTTTCTGTTCCGAAAGTAAACCTAAAAAATAAAAAACAAAGTTGAAAAAACGGAACTAAAATGATATTATATATCCGGGTGATGTCAAATGATTTTCTCAAAAATCAATTTAACTTTTCGTCTGATCGACGTATTGGAAATAAAGGGAACGAATATTAAAAAATACAATCAGTCACGTCATTTTTCCGCAATATCTTTAAGGCGAAAATCGAATGCTCAAATCATTTCCGATAATCAAGTTTTGCATATGGAGAATGGAAGTGTCGCCTATTTTCCGCCCGATTTGAATTATGCGAGAATGGCGGATTATGACGATATGATCGTCATTCATTTTGAGGTGTTTAATTATAATTGCAATAGTATTGAGACATACAAAACCGAAAATATGGATGAAATGCAACGTCTCTTTGAGGAAATATATCGGGTTTGGTCAACAAACGGACGTGACCGATATTATGACGCAACGGTTTTGCTTTATAAAATCTTTGCATTTATTTTGAAAGACTGCACCTTGACCGAAAAGTCCGAAATACGTATTGCAAGCGAAGCAAAGAACATTATGCAAACGGAATATCCCAATCCTTACTTGTCCATTAAGCAAGTGGCAGATAAACTGAATATCAGCCAAGAGTATCTTCGCAGGATCTTCAAGGATAATGAAAATACATCACCGAAAAAGTATTTGCAGGATCTAAGAATAAGGCGCGCATCTTCACTTTTAACAAGTGGTTATTATTCCGTTAAACAAGTTGCGGAGAAATGCGGTTTTATTGATGAAAAGTATTTCTCTACCGCTTTCAAAAAAGCAACGGGGATCCAGCCAACAAAATATAAGTACGAATTCATTGAATAATGATAAAAATATCCCCCGGCATCTTTGCCGGGGGATATTCGGTATTTTTCTTACATTATTTTATCCCAGGTAAACTTGATCTCG
>CALDHV010000034.1 GCA_937902305.1 uncultured Clostridia bacterium | reverse complement strand
GGTTTCCCACGATTCACACAATTTGATCGTGGCGGGTGCGGACGAGGCGGATATGGCGCTGGCGGGCAATACCGTGGCGCAGATGAACGGCGGGCTGTGTGTGGTCGAAAACGGCAAGGTGCTGGCGACGCTTCCGTTGCCGGTTGCCGGACTGATGAGCGAAAAAAGCGCCGAGGAGGTCGCACGCGAAAATCAGGACTTGCGCGACGCGGTACTGCGTATCGGTGTGTCGGAGGGTATCGAGCCGTTTATGAACCTTGCGTTTGTATCGCTCCCGGTTATCCCGCACCTGAAAATGACCACCATCGGGCTGGTGGATGTTGACCGCTTCAGCCCGGTGCCACTGTTTGTGTAAAGGGGATTTGCCGATGTTTGACGCGGTCAAAGTCAAAAATGAATGTGTGGCGTGGATCCGGCGCTTTTTTGAAGAAAACGGGTCGGGCTGCAACGCGGTCGTCGGCATATCCGGCGGCAAGGACAGCTCCGTCGTGGCGGCGTTGTGTGTCGAGGCACTCGGCAGGGAGCGGGTCATCGGCGTGCTGATGCCCTGCGGCGAGCAGCACGATATTGATATGGCGCGGCTGTTGGTCACACATCTTGGCATCCAAAGCTATACCATCAATATCCGCGAGGCGGTGGAGGCGGTCAAGCGCAATCTGCCGTTTCCGCTGTCGGCGCAGAGCGAGACCAACATCCCGCCGCGGGTGCGGATGACAACGCTGTACGCGGTGGCGCAGAGCCATAACGGGCGGGTGGCGAACACCTGCAATCTGTCGGAGGACTGGGTCGGCTATTCCACCCGCTACGGCGACGCGGCGGGGGATTTCAGCCCATGCTCCCGGCTGACCGTAGAGGAGGTCAAGCAGATTGGTCGTGCGCTGGGTTTGCCGGATGTGCTGGTGGATAAGGTGCCGATCGACGGGCTGTGCGGCAAGACCGATGAGGACAATCTCGGCTTCACCTACGCGGTGCTGGATCGGTATATCCGCACCGGAGAGATCGACGACCCGGCGATCCGGGCGAAGATCGACGACCGGCATCGGAAAAATCTTTTTAAGTTATCTATGATGCCGTCCTTTGATCCGAATATATAATAAAGCAGGGGCAGTCCACATTGTGGACAACCCCTGCTTTTATCGGCATTTGTGCAACAGCAGACACGATTTCACTTATTTTTGAGGTGTCAGATCGGAGATGATCTTGGCAATATACTTTGCCATCTTGGTCAGGTCGTCGGCGCTGATCGTCCCGTCGCCGGTCACATCCGCCGCCAGTATTGCCTTCGGGTCGGAAATGCTCATGATTTTAGCAACGTGCTTGGCTAATTCGGTCAAATCGTTGGCATCCACAACGCCGTTTAGGTTGCAGTCGCCGTACAGCACGGTGGCTGGCGGTGCGTGAATGGTCACGGTAACGGTCACGGTCTTGTTGCTCGGCTGCTCGACGAATACGATCTCCACGGTGTCCTGCTCATAGGTAGCGGCGTGCAGGAGAAACTCACCGGGGTTTTCTCCCGGACTGACGACGACTCCGCAGTAGGTGAAATCGCCGTTATTCTCGGTGGCATTTTCAACCGTCCATATACCGATGGCATCGTCCGGCGTGACCGACAGCGTGACGCTTTCGGGCTGTGCGCCGACGGTCAGCTCCAATGCGGTCGGGGAGGCGGTCGCTTCCTCAACCGGGATCTTATTCCATACGGCATATACCGTCTTGTTTTCGTCACTCGTATATAGCCCGCCGGGCCGGATAGTCGCCGTGGCGGCGGTTTTGTCCTCCGACCAGCCGGCGAATTGGTAGCCGGCACGTGTCGGGGTCTGCTCGGAGAGCACCGTCGCCTCCTTGAGACGCTTGACGGTCGGTTTCGGTACATTTTCAGTCGTGCCGTTCCCGTCGTAGGTGAGGGTGTGCGTGACCGGATCGACATCGTTGGTAAACGCCTTGATGCGCGCGGTCATCTCGAGGTCCGACCAATCCTCGTAGCCGTAGGTTGGATGAATGTCAAAGGTGCGGTCTTTGGATGTGTCCGCGACAAACTCGATCCAATTTCCGTTATAGCTGGAATCGAGGAACAGTATATAGTCGTGATCGAATTGAAAGATGACCGAATAGGTATCGCCCTTTTTGAGCACCGGGCCGTTTTTCAGCGGGATGGTATTAAAACCGGCGTATTGGGTCGTGAAGGATTGCGTCAGCACGGGCTCACCATCGTCCGGGTCGTCCTCCGGTGTGTTGACATAGACCGAAACGGTACCGCTGCAGTTGGTGGTGCCAAGCCCGATGCCGACCGCGTCCAGGCGTTCCTTGTCGGAGGTCAGCCCCGCAACGGTGTAGGTCGCACCGGAAATATACTCTTTCGGCATTTCGTAATACGAATTGCCATTGGAGCCGTCGTACTGATAGTTATATTGGTACTTGTGGGTTATATCAAAGTCGAAAACGAACATATCCTCGGAGTAGATCAGCGAGTAATCCTCGTAGGAAAGCCAAAAATAGCCTTCTTTTCCGGAATGAATGCCATCTCCGTCGCCGTCGGTGCCCCAGTTCGTTCCCCAACTGTTCCGCACGAGCCACGCTCCCTTTTTATTTGGTTTTTTCCCGGAGGCGGAGTTGAAATTATTTCGATCATAATTGTCATTCCAGCCGACGATGGCAACGACGTGGTTGTAGCTTTGCGTTTTGCAGAAATAGGCACCGGTATCCTCATCGTAACATTCTTTGTCGTGAAAATAGGCGCAGGAGACGGAGCCGTATTTCACGACCATTTCTTTGAGCAACGCCTTGCTGGTGGCATCGCCGCTGTAAGAAAAGGAGTAGGCATCTTGCAGATGCGCCACGTTGAAATCATTGGCGTACTGTTGCGGGACGGTGCCGTTTTCGATCATTTGGAAGGTGTCATCGTTATATGGCAAGCTCTCCTCCAGCGCACCGTTTGTCCAGCTTGCCAACGACCAAATCGTATAGTTACTGTTTCCGCCTATTTTCAGAACACCCTCCGCGTCTTTGCAAATGGTTTCGTCGCCGTTTGCATTGCCGAGCGGGTCATATTTCTTGTTGTAGAAGAAATTGATAAGCTGTGCTTCCGACAGATCGGCGTGGGAGCCTTGTGCCAGCAAGGCGCTTTCTGCCGAAGCGGTGGCGGAAAAAGCCCAGCAGGTACCGTGAGGATCTTGATCGCGAACCGGTGATACACGACCTGCTGTCACGCTGCTGTAATAGCTTTGCGTTTCCGCACCCGCCTTGGCTGCAGGGAGGCTTTGCGGTGCGGTGCCGACCGAGCCTTTGGGAAAACGGAAGTCAATATCTCGGTAGTTCAGTATGTGCTCCGGCTTCTCCGCTGTGGCGGGAAATATCGGGCAGAGACCGACCGTCATTACGACCGCCAGCGCCGCTGATGCAATTTTTCGCCAATTTTTCATAGCTGTTCTCCTTGAAAAAAGAGTGAAATAGCCCCAACAAGCATAATATACCTATATCAGTTTATCATATAACGAAACGAAACGCAACTATATTTTATGAAAAAGACCCCGTGATGATCACAACAGCATCGTGCCCGCTCTCTGTCGCATTATGCAAATAATGCGCAAGCGACATTATGTAGGGGGCGCACAATAAAGAAACCGCTCCCAATCGGGAGCGGTGAAAAAACCGTTTATGCTCGGCTTCGCCGGCATCGTTCTTTTCCATCCATAAGCGGTTTTCCGACCGCTTTGAGTTCCTCCAGCGTTGCCATACCGCTGACGGCGTCCTGCCGGCTCCTCGAGGAAGAACAGACGCCCCGGCAGGGTCGGGATGTGCTCCGATCGCCGATTCACGCATAGGGATAGCCCTCCAAACAGTTGCTTCTTATTTCACTTTTTCGTCCAGGTGGACGGGATGAGGGCGAGCAAAAGCGGGTATATCTCCAGCCGCCCGAACAGCATCGCAAACGACAGTACGATTTTCGAAAAGTTCGAATATCCCGCAAAGCTCCCCGCCGGGCCGATCACGCCGACACCGGGTCCGACATTATTGAGGCAGGTGATGGCGGCAGAAATATTGCACTCAATCGAAAACTCCGGTGAGCCGAAGCTCAACAGCAGGAATACCGCCAACAACAGCAGACAATAGACGATGAAGTAGGCGCTGACGCCACGGACGGTCTCCTCATCCACCCGCTTGCCCTCCAGCCGGATGACCCCGACCGAGCGCGGGTGGAGCAGACGTTGCAAATCCCGCTTGACGATGCGGAACAACAGCATCACGCGGGAGATCTTCAACCCGCCCGCCGTGGAGCCGGCGCAACCGCCGACAAACAGCAGAACAAACAGTATGCCGCGGGACAGTCCGGGCCATTGATCAAAGTTCTCGGTCGCATAGCCGGTCGTTGTGACGATGGAAGCTACCTGGAAGACCGCCGCGCGCACCCGCTCGCCGAAAGCGGCGAAGAGTGGCGCGATATTGATGGTGACGACGGTCGCGCTGACCAGCACGATGCCGCCGTAGCACCACAGCTCCCGACTGGCGAAGGCGGCGCGGAACTTACGGATGAGGATAAAATAGTAGAGATTAAAGTTCACGCCGAACAACAGCATAAAAGCGGCGATGACCCATTGTGTATAGGCGCTGTAGCTGCCGATGCTGTCCCCCCTGATGCCGAAGCCGCCGGTGCCGGCGGTGCCAAAGGCGTGAACGAGGCTCTCAAATAAGTCCATATCCCCGCCGCACCAAAGCAAGATCGTTTCGAGGACGGTCATCACGAAATAGATGATATACAGGATCTTCGCCGTGTCGCGCACCCGCGGCACCAGCTTGCCGACGATGGGCCCGGGCATTTCCGCCCGCAGGATGTGCATTGTGCGTCCAGATCCGGACGGCACCAGCGCCATGATCAGCACCAGCACCCCCATGCCGCCGATCCAGTGGGTGAAGCTACGCCAAAACAGCAGTCCGTGCGCTTTGCTTTCCACATCGGTGAGGATGGACGAGCCGGTGGTTGTGAATCCGCTGACCGTTTCGAAAAACGCATCCGCAAAGGAGGGAATGCCGCCGCTGATGATAAACGGCAGACAGCCGACCAGTGAAACGCCGAGCCATGCCAGCGCGACGATGACAAAGCCGTCCTTGGCAAAGATGAGCTGAGAGGCGGGGCGGCTGAACCGTATCATCAGCAGAGATATGAGCGCCGCCACGGCGATCGTCAGCAAAAACGCCCGGGCGCACGTTTCGTGGTAGATGAGCGATACCGCCGCCGGCAGGCACATCAAAGCCGCCTCCAGCAAAAGGATCTCGCCGAGCGTGTATATGACCATTCTGCGATTCATAAATCGTCCTCTTTTGCGTTTATTTCAGGATCTCCGACAGATCGCGTAGCTTGCGTCCCGCGGCGACGACCACGACATTGTCCCCCGGCTTTATGACATCGTCGCCGGTCGGAATGATGGATTCGCGTCCGCGCAGGATGCCGGCGATGAGCGTCTGTGGCTTGAGTACCAGCTCCTTAAGCGGCTTATGCACCAGACGCGAGTCGTCCCGGACACTGAACTCGACCGCCTCCGCGTTGCCGTCCATCAGCGAATACAGCGTTTCGACATTACTGCCGAGGGAGTTCTGCAACGCGCGGGCATACCGCACCAATACATCGGCAATGATCTTGCGCGGGGAAACGACACACTCCAATCCGAGCTGACGCGCCATCGTGTCCATTCTTTCCCGGTTGATCTTGGCGATGACCTTCGGCACATTCTGCGATGTCGCAAAAATCGACATCAAGATATTCTGCTCGTCCATCCCGGTCAGGGCGACGAAGGCATCCATATCCCGCAGTCCTTCCTCAAGCAGCATCTCGCGGCTGGTGCCGTCGCCGCTCAGTATCATCGCGCCGGGAAGCTCCTCGCACAGCTCCTCGCACAGCGTCCGGTCGATCTCGAGGATCTTGACCCCGGTGCCGGAGGCAAGCAATTGCTTGGCAAGGTAAAACGCCGTACGACTGCCGCCGAGGAGCATCACGTCGCGCACCTGCTTTTTCGACATATGGATGGATTGCAGGAGCTTGTGTATTTCGGCAGGCTGGGCGGTCATCCCGATGCGGTCGCCGGCTTTGATGACAAAGCGGCCGTCGGGGACGAAAACGTCGTTGCCGCGGCGCACGACGCAGACGAGAAACTTGGCTTTGAATTTTTCCCGCAGCTTGGAGAGCGGGATATCCACCAGCATCGAGTCCTCCCGGATCTGTAATTCGATCATTTCAAAATTGCGGCGGGAGAAGGTCTCGACCTTGGCGGCGGACGGTAGCTGCAAAATGTGGAATAACGCCTGCGCCGCCAATTGCTCGGGGTTGATGATCATCGACAGCCCCAACTGCTCCTTCATGAAGTGCAGATTGCGGTCGTTGTATTCCGGTTGGCGGATGCGGGCGATGGTATTCTTCGCGCCCATCCGTCCTGCCATAAAGCAGGTAAGCATATTGACCTCGTCGGAGTCGGTGGCGGCAACGACCATATCCGCCTTGCCAATATCCGCCTCCATCAACGTGTCATAGTCGGCGCCGTTTCCGCAAACGCCGATGACATCCTGCACATTGACGACCTCGCTCAAATGTGTCGCGTCACGGTCAACGGCGGTGACGTCGTGCCCCTCCGCCGCCAGACTGGCAATGACGGTGGAGCCGATCTTTCCGCATCCGATCACCACAATTTTCATCAGGACGACCCTTCCTTTTCCTACATAGATACTTACAGTATAGCACATTATTCGCGATTTGCAATCCTTGCAAGGCGCTTTCTTGCAAAATCCGGCAGATTTTTCTTGATTATTTTTTCGTTTTGCGGTACAATATCCAAGTTATTGACAGTCGGAAAGGAACGATCGACGAATGGATATGAGTGAAAACGGGCTGGCCACGCGGCAGGAGATCCTGCGGCGGCGCACCTTTGCTATCATTTCCCACCCTGATGCCGGTAAAACGACGCTGACGGAAAAACTGCTTTTGTACGGTGGCGCGATCCAGCAGGCGGGTATGGTCAAGGGGAAAAAGAACAATAAGCACGCGGTATCTGACTGGATGGAGATCGAAAAACAGCGCGGTATTTCTGTCACGTCATCGGTCATGCAGTTTAACTACAAGGACTATTGTATCAACATTCTGGACACACCGGGACACCAGGACTTTTCGGAGGACACCTACCGCACGCTGATGGCGGCGGATTCTGCGGTTATGGTTATTGATGCTTCCAAGGGCGTGGAAAAGCAAACCGTCAAGCTTTTCAAGGTCTGCGTCCTGCGGCATATCCCGATCTTCACCTTCATCAACAAAATGGATCGCGAGTCCCGCAACCCGTTCGACCTGCTGTCGGATATTGAGCAGGTGCTGGGCATCAGCACCTACCCGATGAACTGGCCGATCGGCTCGGGCAAGGAGTTCCGCGGCGTGTATGACCGCGGCGGCAACCGCATCCTGGCGTTCACCGCCAACGACGACCAGAGCAACGCCCAGCACGAGGTTGCGGCGACCGCGGTGGATCTGAAGGACGAAAAGCTCAAGGATATGCTGGGGCCGTATCTCTATCAGACGCTTGCCGACGATGTGGAGCTACTGGACGGCGCGGGATATGAGTTTGATATGGATGCGGTGCGGGCAGGCAAGCTTACGCCGGTATTTTTCGGGTCGGCGCTGACCAATTTCGGGGTCGAGCCGTTCTTGGAGGAGTTTTTGCGGATGACCACCGCTCCCCTGCCGCGTCACGCCGACAGCGGAGATGTCGATCCGTTTGGCGAGCATTTTTCCGCGTTTGTATTCAAGATCCAAGCCAATATGAACAAGGCGCACCGCGACCGGGTCGCGTTTATGCGCATCTGCTCCGGCAAGTTTGAAAAGGGTATGGATGTCTACCATATCCAAGGCAAAAAGGAAATGCGTCTCAGCCAGCCTCAGCAGTTGATGGCGGAGTCGCGCGAGATCGTGGATGAGGCGTATGCGGGAGATATTATCGGCGTGTTTGATCCGGGTGTATTCGCCATCGGCGACACCATCACCTCGGGCGGCGACCGCTTCGTTTTTGAGGGGATCCCGACCTTTGCACCGGAGCATTTCACGCTGGTCGAGC
>CALDHV010000033.1 GCA_937902305.1 uncultured Clostridia bacterium | reverse complement strand
AGGCATTGCGAACACGAATCTTTCTAGCGGGGCTAGCCATACTAGAATCGCTAGCAAAGCTAGAATCGCTTGAGAGCCTAGCATCGCTCGTTTGCCGAGACAAGTCAGCCAGTAGCCGCACAAGGTCGTTCGCGATGTCCAGATAGGTCGCGTCCTTGCGATACCACTCGATCAACTGCCGATATGCGCCGACCGGAGATGATCCGGTTGCCAGCCCCAGCACACTTTTCGGATTGAGAATCACCTGCGCCGACAGGATATTCGCTGCCTGCCGACTGAGAGCATCATAGGTTTCGACTGCGATCATCTTCATAGAGAAGCGCCCCTTTCAAATACCGTTTTACCCCCGACGACCGTCCGGCAAACCGTGAAATCCTCCTCCAGCACAGTCAGATCGGCACGCTTGCCCACGGCGATCTCGCCGCGGTCGATCAGTCCGAGATTGTGCGCCGGATTGCGGGTCGCCATCCCGAGCGCATCTGCGGCGGAAAAGCCGAGTGATATAATATGACGCACCCCGTCCAGCACCGTGGAGGCACTGCCCATCAGGGTACCGTTCTCCAGCCGGGCAAGCCCGTCCCGCACCCGAATGGTGCGCCCGTCGGTGTGGACATAGTCCACATCCCCCAAGCCCGCCGCCGTGCAGGAATCGCTGATGAGATCGACCCGTTCGACTCCCTTTGCCATACACACCAGCTTGACCACCGCCGGGGCAACGTGCCCGAAATCGGCGATCAGCTCGCAAGTGACACGCTCATCGGTCAGCACCGCGCCGAGCAAGCCCGGCTCGCGGTGGTGAAGCGGCGGCATAGCATTGAACACGTGGGTCGCCCGCGTCGCGCCGGCGTCAATGCCCGCCATAGCCTCCCCGTATGTCGCCGCAGAATGTCCGATCTCGGCAACGGCGCCGTTTTCGACCGCCGTACGAATGGCATCGAGCGCTCCCGGCAGCTCCGGCGCAATCAGCACCTTGCGCAGCTTGCCGTTTGCCATATCCAGCCAGCGACGCAGCTTGTCTGCCGACGGCGACTGCAATGCGGCAGGGTCGTGTGCCCCCTTATACTGCGGCGAGAGGAACGGGCCCTCCAGATAAAAGCCCGCCATCTGTGCGCCGGTGGGTGTCTGCCGCATATAGTCGTTGCCGGCGGCGAAATATTGCTCCACAATCTCATCGGGCGAGGATATGAGCGCGGGGATGAAGGTCGTGATGCCGTTTTTCGCCATAAAATCGGAAAATGCCGCAAAGCACTCGGTACGCGCCATACTGCTGTCAAAGCCCATTGCCCCGTGAAAATGCGTCTCGATCAAGCCGGGGACGAGCATCCGCCCGCCGAGGTCGACGGTCGGCTCGCCCTCCTGCGCCCGCAGGCGACCGACCGAAACGATCCGCTCCCCCTCGGTACGCAGGTCGCCGGCAAAAAAGCCGCCGTCACGCAGGATATGCGCATTCAGGTACAACATATCGCCACTCCCCCAATTCAATCCAGCCGCCGTGTGATACGCCGGTAACCGCTCGGCGATTGCCCGGTCTGGCGGCGAAATGCCGCGCTGAATGCGGAAACGTTGCGGTAACCGCATTTTTCCGCCACCACGGAGATCGGCAGTTCGCCCTTGGTCAGCATTTCCTGCGACATCCGGATACGCACCTGCTGGAGATAATCTATCACCGTCATCCCGGTATAGGTGGTAAAAATATGGCTGATATAAAACCGGCTGTACCCCATTGCCGTGCCAATATCATCCAGCGTCAGCGGTTGTTCGAAATTATTGTGAATATACCGCAATATCTGTTGAACAAGAGAGGTCTTTTTGATGATCGCGCGGCTCGGAACGACCTCCCGCGACAAACGCTCCCGCGACAGCCGCGCCATCAGCTCCATACAGTAAGCCGTGACCAGCGTCTTATAATACTTATCTTTCTTATTAAACTCGGTAGCGATCGCATTGATCAGCTTGCCGTACGGTGCGGCGGGAAACACCGTGGCATAGACGGTGTTTTCGGGGTCAAAACCCCACTCATGGCACAGATCGGCATTGAGGATCAGGCAATGATACACGCAAATAGAGTCAAGCGCGGTGATCTCGTGCAAGCGCCCGGAATTGATCAAAACGATCTGCCCCGCATCCACCGAGATCGTCTCGTCGTTGATGCGGACAAAGGCACTGCCCTGAAAAAAGCACAATATCTCTATCCCCTCGTGCCAATGCAGACCAACATCGTCCTCCAGCAGATGCGCCTGTCGTATCGGCTCCGGCACCGGAGTCGTCCGATCCAGTCGGCGCATATCCGTATGGAAAATGATCGGAAAGTTGCGATCCGGGTAAATATGCTTCTCATACTGACCGTTCACGAAATCACCGTCCCTTCTATAGTCGATTATATCCCGTCCGTTTACATTTAGCAAGCCCTTTCCTGCCAGAAAAAGCAATCCCACAATAAAAATCGGCAATATCTCGTTGTTTTTTCTGCAAAATCGGAACAGCATCACTTCCCAACTACACCGTATCGGCAAATCCGTACCGCAAAATCGCAAAAAAAGCAAGATAACAACGATTTACAGCAAGAAATAAGGGTTGACCTCCCCTTGAAAAAAATGTATACTGATGGAAAAGACAAAAGGGAGGAAAACGATATGAAAGTCGGTACTTGCGTTATACTGGATCAACCGGAAATTATGGAAAAGAAGCTGAAAATGCTTCACGACAACGGCATCGACAACTGTCAAATTGACGCATGGAAGCTCCACTTGATGACCGATGAAATGGCAAACGCCGTCAACGGACTGATGGCAAAATACGGCGTCACCCCCACCGCGCTGTGGTGCGGCTGGGAGGGCCCGCATATCTGGGATTTCCGCAGTGGCCCCTCTACGCTGGGGCTGGTGCCCCCCGCCTATCGTCACGTCCGCACGCAAAACCTCTGCCACGGCTCGGATTTTGCCAAGAAGCTGGGCATCGGGCAGGTCGTGACCCACGTCGGCTTCATCCCCGAAAACCCGAACGACCCCGAGCTGGCGGGCTTGTGCAATGCCATCAAGATCGTCGCGGATCACTGCAAGGCGAACGGACAGCTTTTCCTCTTTGAAAGCGGGCAGGAAACGCCCGTTGCCATGCTCCGTTGCTTCGAGATGATTGACGCGGACAACCTCGGCGTCAACCTCGATACCGCCAACCTCATTCTGTACGGCAAGGCAAACCCCGTGGACGCGCTGGATGTGATCGGCAAATATGTCAGGAATGTCCACGCCAAGGACGGCACCTATCCGACCAACGGTATGGAACTGGGCTGTGAGACCAAGATCGGTGAGGGCAAGGTCGATTTCCGCGCATTCATCACCCGTCTGCACGAGTTGGGCTATGACGGCTACATCACCATCGAGCGCGAAATCACCGGCGAACAGCAGGCAAAGGACATTATCGAGGCGAAGGACTATCTCACCTCGCTCATCAATGAAATCTACGGAGGATAAGACAATGGAAAAAATCAAAATCGGCATCATCGGCGTCGGCAATATCTCGGACAGCCATATCAACGCATACAAGAACGATCCCCGCGCGGAGCTGTATGCCTTCTGCGACATCAACGGTGCGCGCCTAAAAGAAATGGGCGAAAAGCACGGTGTCACCCGCCTGTATGAAAACCTCGATGAGATGCTGGCGCTCCCCGAGCTGGACGCGGTCAGCGTTTGCGTGTGGAACAACGCCCACGCGGAATGTGCGATCAAGGCGCTCCGCGCCGGCAAAAACGTGCTGTGCGAAAAGCCGATGGCGCTCAACGCCCCGCTGGCGGAGGAAATGGAAAAGGTCGCCGCCGAAAGCGGCAAGGTGCTGATGATCGGCTTTGTGCGCCGCTTCGGGCAGGATTGTGCTCTGCTCAAGGAATACATCGACAACGGCACCTTCGGCGACATTTACTACGCCAAGGTCAACAACCTGCGCCGTCACGGCAATCCGGGTGGCTGGTTTGCGGATAAATCCCGCTCCGGCGGCGGCCCGCTGATCGACCTCGGTGTGCACGTCATCGACCTGGTCTGCTATCTGCTCGGCACAGATGTCAAGCCGGTGTCCGTCTACGGTGCGACCTTCCGCAAGCTGCTCAACCGCCCCGGCGTGAAGGATCTGCCGCCGTATATGTCCAAGGATCGCACCGACCACGACGATTGCACCGTCGAAGACCTCGCCACCGCGCTCATTCGCTTTGACAACGGCACAGTGCTGTCGGTCGAGACCGCATTTGAGCTCAATGTCCCCGAGGACGAAAGCTACATCAAGCTGTTCGGCACCAAGGGCGGCGCGTCCGTAACCAACGATCTGACCATCAGCACCGAGCTTGGCGGGCGGCTGGCAAACACCAAGCTTCGCAGTCGGTCGGATTTCGATTTTCAGCCGAGCTTCTGCCGCGAGATCTCCCATTTCCTCGACTGCGTGCAGAACGGCACTCCCTGCCGCAATCCCGCCAAAGACGGCGTTAAGCTGATGAAAATCCTCGACGCGATCTACGCATCCGCCGAAACCAGACACGAGGTCGAGATCAAATGGAACTGAACCGCTCTTTCGTAAAGCAATTCTGCGTTAGCTACGATTACCCCGGCGGGGCGATCGCGGCATTGGATGACGCGCTGACCGCGATCGAAAACAGCCCGGTGAAGGATGCCTTTGTCGCCCAGCTTTCCCGCTATCCGGCGGAAAAGACCACCGAGCAGATCACGGATATACTCAAGCAGATCAAAAAGCTGGTGCCGCAGATCGGCAAGCCGACCGAAACGGTCGAATTGTTGCTGTTCATCCTGCTTGCCGAGCCACTCAAGGCGGAGTACGACAAGGCAGGCCTGCCCGAAAAGGTGTACCGCGACTCGATGCTCGACCTGCGGGCAAAGCTGATCGAATGCTACGATATGCGCGGCATTTGGGGTAGCTTCGTAGCGGACTGGTTTCCGCGCTTTTTCGCGGTGGATCGGTTTGGCTTCACCCGGTTGCAATTTGAGATGACCACGCTACCCGAGATCAACTCCCCGGACGGCAAGGTACATCTTCCCGCCGGACTGAAAGCGGTCAACATCCACATCCCGTCCTTCGGGCCGCTCATCAAGGAGGAGGTGGAGCAATCGTTCCGCGAGGCGGCAGCGTTCTTTGCACCGCATTTCCCCGGCGAGCCAATCCGCTTCCACTGCCACTCGTGGCTGTTGTATCCGCCGCACTACGATTTCCTGCCGCAGAACAGCCGGATATTGCAGTTTATGGATTTCTTTGAGCTGGTCGAGTGGAACGACGACGACACCTACTGGGATCTGTGGCGCATTTTCGGCAACTGCGATTATAAGGACGTTGCCAATCTCCCGCGCGACACCGGTATCCGGCGCGCGTATGCCAAGCGGCTGGAGGACGGATTGCCGGTCGGCTACGGCCGCGGCATCTTCTACTACCCGCACCCGTAAATCAAGGATAAAGGAAACAGCCTCGACAGAGATGTCGGGGCTGTTTCCTTATCTAAAGGGAGCGTTATATCGTCACTTGATAGGAGTAAGGACTTTTTTCGATTTGCAACAACAGCTTTTTATGGCTGACGACGATCCTCTTCGCCCGCGTACGCGCGTAGCTATCGCTTTCCCACGCGGAGGGGTTCTTTTCCTTGATGTCGGTATCGGTGATGTCGTAGTATCTTTTGGCAACGCGGTAAAGCTCCAGTTGTGCCGCCCGCTTGACCTCTTTGTCCTTGCTTTTCATCAGCTTTTCGAGCTGTGGCACGGCGGAATCCGACAGCGCGCCCAGATACGCCACATCTATTTCGCTCAATATTCCCTCTTGGTAAGCGCGGACATTGTATTCCGCGACCGTTCTGTCCACATCGGCAAAGCCGACCAGCAACGCCATCACGGCAACGGATACCACCGCATATTTCGCCATCGGGAAACGGCGCGTGAACACAAAGATCAATACGCCGATGAACATTACCGCCATCAGCACCATCAGCAGGGAGGTTTCCAGCCGCAAGCGGGTCAGACCGAAGCTTTTGATATACAGGAGCATCTTGGAAACGGCAGTTGCCACAAAGACCAGCGAAAAAACACAGATCAGCGTCGCCGTGATCTTCACGGAAATATAATGCTTTTGCTCCTGCCGACGCTTGACAAACCCGATGATCAAAGCCAACAGCCCCAAATTGATACAGCACACACCGCACAGCTCAAAAAAGCCGCGGCGGGCGTAATCGGCAACGGTGAAGGTGTAATCCTGCGGCAATATCCCCGAAAACGCGCTGAAAAAATACGCAAGCTGGGACAGCAGATACACAAAGTAAAGCACCGACAAAACCGACAGCACCGTTGCCCCCGTCACCGGGGAAAAGCCCTTGCGCACGGCATCCTCACCCGGTGCCGTCTGCGGCGTACCGAGCCGGTTGCGAACGGCAAAGAGCTTGGCAAACAAATACACCGCCAGCAAAAGCCCCAAAACGATCTTCAAAATAACCAACGCGCAATCGGCAAAGAGCGATTTCATCAGCCCCTCAAATGCCGCGTCCGCACTGATGAGCAGGGGCAAAACCACCGCCAGGATCGGCACCGAGATCGCCAGTCCCACCAGTATCTGCCGATTGGGGCTTTTTTTGTTGTTATCTCGGTTGTATTGCCCGAAAGCGCGGAACGGCTCGCCGATATTCACGAACGGCGTGACGATCGCCGTGTGCAGAGCCTCGGTGATCACGCGCCGCCCATCCACATAGCTGACCGACAGGAATATCCACAGGAGCAACAGATCGGTCAGAAAAAGGGCGAAATTGACCTCATCATAAATGGAAAATACCACCGACAGCAGGACCGATGCAACGCCGCATAGCACGGAAAACGGGGTGTATTTCTTTTGCCCCTTGACCAAATACAGATTGAAAAGCACAAACAGCAACACAAAGGAAACGGTATAGCCCAAATGAAAGCCGCCGAACAACGCCAGTGACACAAAAATGACCGCCGCCACCGCCGTGGCGATGGCATACACCGTATCCCGCGTGCTCCACGGCTGTATCGGGCGGATCAGAGCGCCCGACACGGCATCATAGTCCGGCAAACCGCCGGTTTTGTTTTCGTCCATCATTCATCCCTCCCGGAACTCCAGAATATCGCCCGGCTGGCAATCCAGCACATCACAAATGCTTTCCAGCGTCGAAAAGCGGATGGCCTTTGCCTTGCCGGTCTTTAATATGGAAAGGTTGGCTTGGGTGATGCCGATTTTTTCCGCCAGCTCTCCCGAGCTCATTTTCCGTTTTGCCATCATAACGTCCAAGTTCACAATGATCATATCCGTCACCTATATCGTCAGTTCATTTTCGGCTTTGATGTCGATCGCGGCGTTAAAGACATTCTTGATGATCCGTAAGATCAGCGAGAAAAAGCCGGCGGCTATGCCGACGATATAGAACGGCAGGTAGAAATACCCGGCGACCAGCGTGATGATACTCACCGCCACGCAACACCACGACAGGGTCCGCAGCCATCTGACGTTTTGGCTGATGAAGATTTTCTGCTTCATAATGTTTTTCAGCAGTCTGCGCAGGGAGTACAGCAGGATCAGCACCGCCGGGAGACATACATAGCAGACGGTAATGATGGTCGTTTGCATATGCGCGTGGCGCGACGTGACCGCAACATACCAGCCGACCAGCCGCGGCAAGCACACCGCCATTGCCGCGATCAGCACCAAAATTGCATCGGTAAGATACAGTGACAGCTTTGCGGATTTTTCCGCGTTCCACATAATGATCCCTCCGTTTCTTGCCCGTATCATAGCACACATTTTATCGTTTGTCAATAAAATTATTTCGTTTTTTGATATTTTTTACTGTCAGTTTCTGTACAAGCAAGGAATACCGCCGTAGGGTGCGGCGTCCCCGACGCACCACGCCCCCTTTCGCGGGCTTGCGCCCGCGCGGGACGATGTGGGCATCGTCCCCTACGACCGGCGCAAGCATATCCGACGCGCCGAAAGAAAAAGCCTCCCTTTGGGCGAGGCAAGATAGGGATATTGTAGCCGAAAGACAATCTTTTCGTGCGAA
>CALDHV010000032.1 GCA_937902305.1 uncultured Clostridia bacterium | reverse complement strand
GCTTGACCGCACTATCTTAAATCGTGCCAAAAGATTTTTGCGTGCCAAAAGCGCGCGGCTTGACCGCACTATCTTAAATCGTGCCAAAAGATTTTTGCGTGCCAAAAGCGCGCGGCTTGACCGCACTATCTTAAATCGTGCCAAAAGATTTTTGCGTGCCAAAAGCGCGAGGCTTGACCGCACTATCTTAAATCGTGCCATATAAAAAACCGTCCTTTCCTGTTGTGATGACAGTATCGGACGGTTTTGTTTGTTTTAGTCAGTCGGGCTATACCCCTCCGGCGCAGGGGCGGCATCGGTAGACGTGCGGGCAGACGCGGTGCAGGGCTTTCGCGCAGGCATCAGCGGCGGCAGGATCGTCGAAGATCGCAAATACCGCCGATCCGCTCCCGGTCATTTGCGCGGCGAGCGGCGAAAAAGCCGCCATCGCCTTGCGAATGGCAATCACGCCCGCCGGCGCGGTCGTCTCATCAAAAACATTGACCGCTTGCCGACAGACAGCCGATAGATCACCCCGCTGTAAGCCATCGAGCAGGGCGGCGTGGTCGGGGCGCCGGGTCGGCGCGGCGCGGTCGAGCGCCGCATACGCATCGGCGGTGGAGATGCCGTCCTCCGGTTGCGCGATGACCAGCGCGCAGGGCGGCAGAGCGGGGAGCGGACGGATTTTTTCCCCGATTCCGGTCACGAGCGCCGTGCCGCCGATCAAACAGAACGGCACATCCGCGCCGACCTGCAAGCCGAGCCGGCATAGCTCCTCCCCGGTCAGCCGGGTATCGAAAAGCCGGTCGAGCAAGAGCAACACACCGGCGGCATCGGCACTGCCGCCGCCCATCCCCGCTTGGTGGGGGATGTGCTTTTTCACTGTCAGCGCAACGCCCGCCGCGATGCCGGTATAGGCGAAAAACGCGGCGGCGGCAAGGGTCGCGGTGTTTTTTTCGGGCGGGCATAGTGCCACGCCGGGGGTGTCGAGGACGATGCCCGTCTGACGTCGCACGACGGTGATGCGATCATAGAGATCGACCGTCTGCATCACACTTTCCAGCAGATGGAAGCCGTCCTCCCGCCGCCCCACGACATCCAGCGACAGATTGATCTTGGCGGGTACGTCCGCGATCATTTGCATAACCCGTTTTCTCCCAAAAACGCGCGGATGCGGCGGAGCGCTTCCATAATATGTTCAAGCGAATAGCAGTAGGAGATGCGCACAAAGCCCTCGCCGGACGCGCCGAACGCGGTGCCGGGGACGACCGCGACGTGCTTTTCCTCCAGCAGACGGGCGCAGAACTCCTCCGAGGACATCCCGGTGCTTTGGATGGACGGGAAAACATAGAACGCGCCCTCCGGCTCAAAGCAGGTCAGCCCGAGCGCATTCAGCTCCTTCACGATCAGCTGACGGCGCATATTGTATTCGTCCCGCATTTCGGTAACGTCGTTTTCGCCGTTGTCGAGCGCCTCGATGGCGGCGTATTGCGCCGTGGTGGGGGCGCACATAATGCCGAACTGGTGAAGCTTGATGATCTGCTTCATCACCGGCGCGGGGCCGCAGGCGTAGCCCAGCCGCCAGCCGGTCATGGCAAACGCCTTGGAAAATCCGGCGACCAGCACGGTGCGCTCCCGCATTCCGTCAAGGGAGGTGATGCTGGTATGCTCCCGCCCGTAGGTCAGCTCGCCGTAGATTTCGTCGGACAGGATCATAACGTCGGTGCCGCGCAGGACGGACGCGATCTCCTCCAGCGCCTCACGGGGCATCACCGCGCCGGTGGGATTGTTGGGATATGCCAGCAGTAATATTTTGGTGCGGGGGGTGATGGCGGCCTTGACCGCCGCGGCGGTCAGTCGGAAGCCGTCTTCGGCGCGGGCGACGATCGGCACGGGTACGCCGCCCGCCATACGCGTCAGCGGATCGTAGCAGACGAAGCACGGCTCGGGAATCAGCACCTCATCGCCGGGGCGGATGAGGGCGCGGAAAGTCAGGTCGATGGCTTCACTGCCGCCGACGGTGACGAGTATTTCGGTTTTCGGGTCGTATGTCACCTGATTGTGGCGCTCGATGTAGGCGGCAACAGATTGCCGCAGCCTCAGAAAGCCGGCATTGGGGCTATACCAGGTTTTTCCTTTTTCCAGAGTGCGGATGCCCTCCTGCCGGATGTGCCACGGGGTCGAAAAATCCGGCTCACCGACCGACAGGGAGATCACGTCGTCCATTTCGGCGGCAATGTCGAAGAACTTGCGGATGCCGGACGGCGCGATCTGTTGCAGGGTGGGGTTGAGTAATTGCTCGTAGTTCATAATTGACCTCTTTCATCCTTCCGCTTTTCGGTGAACAGAATGCCGTGCTCCTTGTAGGTTTTCAGCACGAAATGGGTAGCGGTGGACAGAACACCGTCAAGCGGTGCCAGCCGGGTGGCGACGAACATCGCGACATCGCGGAGGGTCTGCCCGGTGACAATGACAGACAGATCGTACCCGCCGGACATCAGCTTAACGCTTTCCACCTCATCGAAAGCGGTGATTGTCTCGGCGACGGCATCAAAGCCGCGGTCGCGGGAGGGCGCGATCTGCAGGTCGATGACGGCGGAGACATAGGTGCGGTCGGTTTTGTCCCAGTCGATGAGCGTTTTGTAGCCGCACACGACACCCGCCTTTTCCAGCGTAGAAAGTCGGGTCTGCACCTCGGCGGGGGTGATATTCAACATCGCCGCCAGCTGATCGACGGTCATACGCGCGTTGGTATCCAGGATTTTCAGCAGTTTATCCATAGTCAGTACCTCCGGTCAATTTATCGTTTGATGTCAGTATACACGATTATGGTCGCAGATACAAGACTTTTTTATTCAGATGTCAGATATTAGACGCTAGACGCCAGATGATAAGGGTTTCGGCTTGTGCGTAGCCGAAAGATTGTGCGTATGTGGGAATACTGTCCCGACATAAGCACAAAACCAAGACGCCCGGTGCGTCGAGGACGCCGCACCCTACGGCACAACCCCGACATACGCGCAAACCCCCGGCTACGCAGAAACCAAAACCCTCCTCATCTAGCGACTAATGTCTAACATCTGGCCATCTAACATCATAGTTCCCGCTTTATTTTTTCTAAAGCCCCTTTTTCGAGGCGGCTGACCTGCGCCTGCGAAATGCCGATCTCTCCCGACACCTCGATCTGGGTCAGCCCGCGCAGAAAACGCAGACTCAATATTTTCTTTTCCCGATCGCTCAATCCGGCGATCGCCTCCTTGAGCGCGATCTCATCCAGCCAGTTGCTTTCGCTGTTGTTATCCCCGACCTGATCCATCACATAGATCGTGTCGCCGCCATCATTATAGATCGGCTCATACAGCGAAACCGGGTCTACGATCGCCTCCAGCGCGACGACCACCTCCTCACGCGGCAGCTCCAGCCGGCGGGCGATCTCCTCTACCGTCGGCTCGCGATGCTTTTCCGCCAGAAGCTGTTCCTTTGCCTGCATCGCGCGGTAGGCGATGTCGCGGGTCGAGCGGCTGACCCGTATGGCGCTGTTGTCCCGCAGATAGCGGCGTATCTCCCCTATAATCATCGGGACGCCGTAGGTGCTGAACTTGACATTTTGGCTTGCGTCGAAATTGTCGATGGATTTTATCAGCCCGATGCACCCCACCTGAAACAGATCGTCGGGGTTTTCACCCCTGCCGGCGAAGCGCTTCACCACGCTCAAGACCAGTCGCAGATTGCCGTTGATGAGCGTATTTCGCGCCGCGGCATCGCCGTTTTTCGCCCGTTTGAGCAGTTCCTCTGTTTCCTTATCCTTGAGCCGCGGCAGTTTCGATGTGTCCACTCCGCAGATCTCGACCTTGCCCGAATACATACAAAAAGCACCTCCCGATCAATCTGCTATAATTATGATCGGAAAAATGCTCCGCTAAACACGCGTGACAGCGTTTGGCATAAAGGAAAATACAAAAATTGCGCGGTTTCGGTTGACATTTGGCGCGGGGTTTGTTATACTGTTAAAAACCGCACTTTGCGACTGACGGATTTTTCGTGGAGCACCACGGAGGAACAAAGAACGCGGATTTATGCCGACCGTCTGGGCACACCTGAACCCATTTGCGGGTCTGCGTGTGCCCTTTTTTTGGCGAAAACAGAAAGGAATGGGTCAAATGAACTTCTTCGAGGAACTGAAAAACTACGATGCCGACGTTGCGGCGGCGTGTGATGCGGAATTACAGCGCCAGCGCCATAACATCGAGCTGATCGCGAGCGAAAACATCGTCTCCAAGGCGGTTTTGCTCGCCGCCGGCGGCGTGCTGACCAACAAATACGCCGAGGGCTACCCCTCAAAGCGGTATTACGGCGGCTGTCAGTGCGTCGATATTGTCGAGGACATCGCCCGCGAGCGCGCGAAGAAGCTGTTCGGCGCGGAGCACGCCAATGTTCAGCCGCATTGCGGTGCATCTGCCAATCTGGCGGTATTTTTCGCCCTGCTCAACCCCGGCGATACCGTGATGGGTATGAACCTCCAGCAGGGCGGACATCTGTCCCACGGCTCTCCCGTCAACATTTCCGGTAAATATTTTAATGTTGTGCCCTACGGTGTCGATCCCGTCACCGAGCGCATCGACTATGATGAGATGCTCCGCATCGCCAAGGAGTGCCGCCCGAAGCTGATCGTCGTGGGTGCCAGTGCCTACTCCCGCGTCATCGACTTCCCGCGTTGCCGTCAGATCGCCGATGAGGTCGGCGCTTACCTGATGGTCGATATGGCACACATCGCCGGTCTGGTCGCCGCGGGCGTGCATCCGTCCCCGGTGCCGTATGCCGACATCGTGACCACCACCACCCACAAGACCCTCCGTGGCCCGCGCGGCGGTATGATCCTTTGCAAGGAATCGCTTGCCAAAGCGATCGACAAGGCGATCTTCCCCGGCACGCAGGGCGGCCCGCTGATGCACATTATCGCCGCCAAGGCGGTCGCGCTCGGCGAGGCGATGACCGATGAGTTCAAGGCATACGGCAAGCAGATTGTGGATAACGCCGCCGCGCTGTGCGCCGGCCTGCAGGCGCGCGGGATCGAAATCGTTTCCGGCGGCACCGACAACCACCTGATGCTGCTTAAGCTGATGAACTGCGGCATCACCGGCAAGGAGCTGGAGGCGCGTCTCGACGCGGTGCACATCACCGCCAACAAAAATACCGTTCCCAACGATCCCGCCAGCCCGTTTGTCACGAGCGGTCTGCGCATCGGCACGCCCGCCGTCACCACCCGCGGCTTTAAGCTCCCGGAGATGGCGAAGGTCGCCAACTGGATCGCGGATATTATCGAGGACTTCGACGGCAACCGCGACCGCGTTTCCGACGAGGTGCAGGCACTTTGCGCACAGTTTCCGATCTACTGATATAAGGGAGGAATAGCAATATGGCGTACTTATCCGACATTGAAATTGCTCAGCAGTGCGAGCTGAAGCCCATCGGCGAGATCGCCGCGCGTGCCCATGTGGACGAAAAATACATCGAGCCTTACGGCAGAAACAAGGCGAAGGTCGATCTGTCCCTGCTGCGGGAAACCGACAAAAAGGACGGCAAGCTGATCCTCGTCACCGCCATCACCCCCACCCCCGCGGGCGAGGGCAAGACCACCACGACCATCGGCCTGGCCGACGGTCTGGCCCGCATCGGCAAGGACGTGACCGTGGCGCTGCGCGAGCCCTCCCTGGGCCCGGTGTTCGGCGTCAAGGGCGGCGCTGCCGGCGGCGGATACGCCCAGGTGGTGCCCATGGAGGATATCAACCTGCACTTTACCGGTGACTTCCACGCCATCGGCGCGGCCAACAACCTGCTGGCCGCCATGCTGGATAACCACATTCAGCAGGGCAACGCCCTGAACATCGACCCGCGCCGCATCACATGGAAGCGCTGCATGGACATGAACGACCGCCAGCTTCGCAACATCGTTGACGGCATGGGCGGCAAGGCTCACGGTGTTCCCCGTGAGGACGGCTTTGATATCACCGTCGCCAGCGAGATTATGGCCATCATGTGCCTTGCAAGCTCCGTTTCCGACCTGAAGGAGCGCCTTTCAAAGATTATCGTCGGCTACACCTACGCAGACGAGCCCGTAACCGCGGGTGACCTGAAGGCTCAGGGCGCCATGACCGCACTTTTAAAGGACGCACTCAAGCCCAACCTTGTTCAGACTCTTGAGGGCACCCCCGCATTCGTCCACGGCGGACCTTTCGCAAACATCGCCCACGGCTGCAACTCGGTGCTTGCAACTAAAATGGCTCTCAAAGCAGGTGACTATGCTGTTACTGAGGCAGGCTTCGGTGC
>CALDHV010000031.1 GCA_937902305.1 uncultured Clostridia bacterium | reverse complement strand
ATCGAAATCTTCGATTTTTACCATTCCGTTGAAGACGAAAAATCCGGCAATCCCTATAACAGTTTCTTTACGGTCCGTGTGAAATCGGGTCTGTTTTCCGGAGAAGGCGGCTGGGAGATCGACTATAAGGCGTTCAATAACTGCTCGTCGCTGACGAAGATCACCATTCCGGCAACGGTCGCAACCATAGGTCACGACGCTTTCAGCGGATGCAAGGCGCTGACCACTGTATCGTTTACATTATCGTTGCTCCCGGCGCTGACAAAGGTGGATTATAACGCCTTCCTCAACTGCGAAAAGCTGACCGCCATTTCGCTTCCTGCATCGGTCAAGACCATCGGCAAATACGCTTTCTCCGGCTGTAAGAGCCTGACCTCGTTCAATGTGCCGTTGGCGACATCCTCCATTGCGGAGGGCGTTTTTGCCGGCTGTGATAAGCTTTCCAAGCTGACGGTCAGCGCGCTGAACGCAAGCTTTTTTGCTGACGGCAACTGCATCATCGGCAACGACGGCAAGCTGGTGGCGGGCTGTAATGCGTCACAGATCCCGATCGACGGCAGTGTGACCTCGATCGGTAAGGCGGCGTTTGAGGGTTGCACTTTTACGCAGGTTGCGCTCCCGGATAGTCTTATCTCGGTCGCGTCGGGCGCTTTCAATAAGTGCCTGTCGCTGACGGATGTCTACTATCTTGATACAGCGGAAAAGTGGTCGGGCGTTACCGTCGCCACTAATAATGCTGCACTCACCGGCGACAAGCTTCATTTCTTGCTGTGCGGTGATGCCGATTGGAACGGAAAAGTCGATGCGGATGACCTGACGCAGTTGGCGAAATATGTTGCCAAGATGGATGAGGTTCCGTATTACGGTGTCCCGGCGGCGGATGTGACGCATGACGAAAAGGTGGATTCGGATGACCTCACGATGATGGCAAAGTACGTTGCCAAAATCATTTCTTCATTTTAAATAATGCTCTGTTGATGACAAAAGGGGCATCACCCATCGGGTGATGCCCCTTTCTCATTCGTGTTGATAATGATACCGTTGCTTCGATGGAGGATAGCCGAAATGCTTGCAAAAGGATGAGGAAAAATACTTTTGATTATCAAAGCCGAGCCGCTCTGCCACCTGCGTGACCGTCCAATATCCGCTGCTCAACATAAAAGAAGCCTTATTCATCCGCTCGCGGATAAGATACTTTTGGGGAGAACAACCGACCTCCTTA
Source organism: uncultured Clostridia bacterium (assembly GCA_937902305.1). GTDB lineage: Bacteria > Bacillota > Clostridia > Oscillospirales > Acutalibacteraceae > UBA5905. The sequence continues at coordinate 3,094 of CALDHV010000031.1, read as the reverse complement.
TGAAACGCATTGCGCAGGGCGGTCGCCGATATTGCCAACCCGTCTGCCAAGCCTTGTACGGAAAAATCCGGGTCGTGCAGTCCGTCCCTGATCATAGCGATCGCCCGCCGGATCAGCGGTGAGTATTCCTCGAGCGGAAAAAGGCTTTGATAGATCGCCGCGACGAGCTCATACAGAATGGCGGTGGCGGCAAAATACCGTTCCGGGGCATTGCCTTGCCATATCTGCCATACGCGCTCAAAGAGCCGAGCGACCCTCTCACGGTCGATCCCGTCGATCAACGTGATCTTGTCCGGAAAGGCGGCGGAGGAGGTAAAATGCACCACGGTCATTTCATCGTATTCGCTCACACGGGTATACGGCGTGTTGGCGGGGAAAAACATAAGCGCACCGTCCGACAAAGTGAACTTATTCTCGCCGGAGCGGATCGTTGCGCGCGATCTTCTGCGCAGAGACAGGGCACAGAAGGTGCGGTCTTTACCGATCTTTTGCGTGTTGTTTTCGTATCGCAGATCGAGTACATCCAGCAATTGCAGTACGGTGCTGTCACTTGCCTTGTTCATCGTCTTCACCTCGATAAGATCATAGCACGGAATGTGTTGAAAATCAAACTTTTTTTGTTGTTTGTGAGGTTTACATTTTCGTTTTGCCTGCTATAATGCAGACAAAGGAGTGAGGAAAATGACCAGAAAAGAAACCGCTTTGCGGTATTTTGACCAAAACCGGGAAGACTTCGAGCGCCAAGCCGAGGAGAATATCGAAAAGTACCGCAAGGGCAATGCGATCATCCGGCTGGACGGCGACCCCGACCTGCTGAGGGATGCCACGGTGGAGATCAACCAGACCGACCACGCGTTCCGCTTCGGCGCCAACATTTTTATGCTGGATGAGTTTGAGACCCCGGAAAAGAACTGCATCTACCGGGAAAAGTTCCCCGAGATCTTCAATCTGGCGACGGTGCCGTTCTATTGGAGCGATCTCGAGCCGGAGCGCGGCAAGCCGCGCTATGCCAAGGATTCGCCCCGCGTCTACCGCCGTCCGGCGACCGATCTGTGCGTTGAATATTGCCGCGAAAAGGGGATCGAGCCGAAATGCCACTGCCTCAACTATGTGAACTTTCATCCCGATTGGCTGGTCGGCGCATCCGTCGATGAGGAGAAAAAGGCACTGGAAGAACGCTTTTCCTCCATCGCCCGCCGCTATGCGGATGACATCCCCTCCTTTGAGGTGACGAATGAGACGCTACAATCTCTGCCGGGGATGAAAAAATCCAATTTCTACAAAGAGGACGATTTCGTGGAGTGGAGCTTCAAGACCGCTCACAAATATTTTCCGAACAATCGACTGATCATCAACGATTACCGCATCTGGGACCCGGGCACCTTCAATAACCGCAATTACTATTATATGCAGATCGAGCGTTTGCTCACGCAGGTGGAGCATCTCGACTCCATCGGAATGCAATTCCACAGCTTTTTCCCGTTACGGGATGAGGAAAAAATGGCAGAGCGGGTATATAACCCCGCCACGCTGTACCGGCTGATGGATTGCTATAAGAAGCTCGGCAAAAAGGAGCAGATCACCGAGATGACCATTCCCGCATACAGCAACGGCGCGGAGGATGAGGAGGTGCAGGCGTGCCTGCTCCGGGATGTCTATACAGCGTTTTTCAGCCATCCCGCGATGGAAGCGATCATCTACTGGAATGTGGTGGACGGGTATGCGGCGTTTGCCGAGCAGGGGGATATGACCGCCGGCGAAAACACCTACTACGGCGGACTGTTGCGCTTCGATATGAGCGAAAAGCCCGCCTTCCGCACCCTGCGTCGGCTGATCCGCGAGGAGTGGCATACTGCTCTCACCGCCCCGGTGCAGAACGGGACGGTCGCATTCCGCGGCTTCTACGGTGACTATGAGATGAAGATCAAGTCGCCGCAGGGCGAAAAAACCGTCCGTTTTACCTTGAAGGACGGAGAGGAGCAAATCCGGGTTCGGATATAAAAAATCCCCGGGGTGTCAGTTCTGAAAACACCCCGGGGATTTTCTATCCTCTTACTTATTCGGCAATGGCGGACTTGAGCGCGGCGACGCGGTCGGTCTGCTCCCAGCGCACGCCGAGGTCTTCCCGCCCGATATGTCCGTATGCCGCCAACGGGCGGTAGATCGGGCGCCGCAGGTCGAGCGCGTCGATGATCGCGGCAGGCCGGAAATCGAACACCTTGCATACCGCGTCGGCGATCTTGTCATCCGGCACAGCGCCGGTGCCGTCGGTTATGACGCGGACGGAAACCGGATGTGCAACGCCGATGGCATAGGCGACCTGGATCTCACACCTCTCGGCAAGCCCGGCGGCGACGACATTTTTCGCCGCATAGCGCGCCATATAGCAGGCGGAGCGATCCACCTTGGTCGGGTCCTTGCCGGAGAAGGCGCCGCCGCCGTGCGGCGCGGCACCGCCGTAGGTATCGACGATGATCTTGCGCCCGGTCAGTCCGGTATCGCCCTGCGGCCCGCCGACGACGAAGCGCCCGGTCGGATTGACATAGATCTTGGTGTTTTCATCCATCATATCCGCCGGGATGATCGGGCGGATGACACAGCGTTCAATATCCGCGCGGATGGTATCCAGCGATACGGATGCGCTGTGCTGGGAGGAAACGACGACCGCTTCGATGCGGAACGGATGCCCGTTTTCGTCATATTCTGCCGTCACCTGCGCTTTTCCGTCCGGGCGCAGATAGGGGAGTGTGCCGTCCTTGCGCACCTTGGTGAGTTGTTTGCACAGAGCGTGGGAGAGCGACAGCGTCAGCGGCATCAGCTCCGGCGTTTCGCGGCACGCGAAGCCGAACATCATACCCTGATCGCCCGCGCCGACGCGGTCATACGGATCGGCATCGGTGTTGCCGCGGCTTTCCATCGCGTCATTAACGCCCAAGGCGATGTCGGGGGATTGCTCGTCGATCGCCGTCATAATGGCGCAAGTCTTACCGTCAAAGTTGCCCTCCTCGCCGTTATAGCCGATCTCGCAGATTACCCGGCGGGCGATGGACGGAATGTCCACATAACAGCTTGTCGTGATCTCACCCATCACTGT
>CALDHV010000030.1 GCA_937902305.1 uncultured Clostridia bacterium | reverse complement strand
CGTAGTTGCGTAAACAACATCAACAGACCAAAGAACAACAGCGCCCGCTGTTCCAGCATAAAGCGGAAGCCCTCTTTGAGATCGGTGGCATACCGTTTGACCGTCATCCGCGTTTCCGGGACGACATAAGTCGATTCGTCCACCTCGATAAAGATCTCGGTGATCGCGGCGGCACAGAAAATGATCGCGCAGATCAAAAAGATCATCTTGATCCCGATGAAGGAATACAGCACTGCCGCAACCACCACCATCATCGTGGACATCGTTTCCAGCGCCGAGGAAATCGAAAACGCCTTATCCATATTCTGCTTATGCACCATCATCGGATAGAGACTGCTGAATGCGATTCGGTAGATACTGTCCACGATACCGATGATAATCGCCGCGGCATAGATCATCCAGGTGGAAAATACATCAAGCTGCCACGAAAGGAAAAGGGAAAAATACAGCGTCGCCGCCGTAAAATCCATCAAATAGATCGCCTTGCGGCGGGAAAATCTGTCCAGATACGGGCCGACCAACAAGGGAACAAATATCTTGACGGCGTTATAAGCGAACAGATAGATGCTGTACATCAGCACCGATTTGGACTCATCCAGCACCAGCAGACCCATCGCAAAGCTGACGGTGGAGCTACCCATAAATGAGATCAAACTACCCACCGTCAATATGGTAAAACCACGCGTCCACAGTGGGATCGCGTTGGGATTTTTTTCTCGCTTAAATAGATTAAATATGACCATACCCTCCTTCACCGGGTCAGAATGATCTGTCCGGCAGAGCGCGGAATGCCGACATAAATGTCTGCATCAATGTCCAAAATACACCCGTTAAAAACAAAAATCCCGTTGCTCCTTCTGGCGTATGATGCGAAAGGGGCCTCGGGAAAAACGGCAACAAGGCTTCTCGGATACAGCGCCGCTTGCCGTCGGCACCGTGATCTCGCGCCTATCCCACCCGCCGAAGCGGTACGGGGGTAACGCCCGGAAACCGTGCCGCAAAACACGGTTTCCGGAGCGTTGCAAACATCTCACGCCAAGCGCGGGTGCTGTCACCGGGACAGCCGTCCGCGCTTTCCCGATCACTCTTTCGACTGCGGGAGCTTATTCGCCGCACAACCGGCGGCATGATACATATGGATCGAAATGAAGATACCGCTGTAAATGCTCTTGAGCAGCCAGTAGATGCTCACCGGAATGGTGAACTCACCGACAAAGCTACCGATCAGGCACATAATGCCGCTGGGAACCAGCGTAAGCACCAGCGTCGTGTACAGAGACAAAACAATGGTCTGCAACACCATATTGCTCGGCACCAGATCGAAGATCGTGTGGTACATCATACTCATATCCGGGAGCTTGCCCTTCTTGGCGTCGCCGCGAACGGAAGGGATGAACAAGATCTGGCAGATAAAGCAGGTCACAAAGATCGAAATGTAGAGATCACCGGCAACAGCAAACGCACTCATATCGCCGGGTGCCTTAAAAACGAACTTATACAAAATGCCGCAGATCACGGCGGTGGGCAGACCGTACTGGAGAACCGCTTTGCTGAATGCATACTTAAATGCAGGCGTTTTCAAAACTTTCATTATTATTTATCCTTTCTCGTTAAACATTTTTGTTGGGAAAGGAGCATAGGCGGAAACAGAAGCAAAATAGCGGCAGATTTCATCCCCATACCATTTTTCAAAAAACGAGCACCGGGAAAATAACGCCGACAAAAGTTTCATCGCAAACGATGCCACCTTGTCTGAATCGCCGAAAAACGCTCTTTTCCGTTTTTTATCTATTACTGAAGCTTCGCCTTAATGCAGTTGCACAGATCGCCCACCGTGACAACGGTGTCGATGTCCTCCTGAACAAACTGGATGTCGTACTCCGTCTCGATCTCGCCAAGTAACGTTACGATGTCAAAGGAATTCATCTGCAAATCCTTGATAATCTCGGTTTGCTCGGTGAACTGATCCTCCGGATAATCCACATAATCCAAAAACTTTGCTTTGATCGCTTCAAACATTTTTATGCACTCCTTTTTACAAAGCTTCTTCGACAATTTCCGCGATCGGCTTCTGCGGATTGGCAATACCGATCTCAAGGAATCTCATCATAAATGCGTGCACCGTGCGAATATTGCTCTCCGACACCACATTCTTCATATAAGAATAGTCAATTCCCATATTGCCGAAAGTGTCACGCGGGCTGATCGTCATATAGATAAGCTGGGTCTCACAGCCATTGGGCATACGGCGGAAGGTAGCGGGAATGGTACCCGAACCGCTGAAATACGGCTGATACGATGTACCGATGCTCTGGTAGGTCTTGCCCTTCGGGCAATTAAACTTTTTGTCAATCAGATTCAAAGTATCACCGCACCCGTGGTTGGCGTGACGGTACACATCACATTGGGTGGTATAAAGGATGCGGCAACCTTCCTCAAAGGTCTTGTCCGCGCCGAAAACGGTGCGGATCGGCACCGAGTTGACCATCGTACCACCGGCACGCTTCTGCGCCAGTGTCGCGCGACGGGCGACGGAGTTCATCAGCAGAACATCGTCCACCTCACACACCTTCGCAAGGTAGCTACGCAAAGCCAGCAGATACGCCGACTGCGGAGACATTTTGGCGGCAAGCGCATAGGCGGTGATCGCGTTATTAAGCTCAGTCGGAACATCCAGCGTGATCCCATCGCCGGGGAAGAACGGGTTATAGGCATAGGTGCCGTATCTGGCTTTCGGATCCTTTTGCTTGAACTCCTTGGAGTTACGACCGTTGGTCGTCGTGAACTGCGGCTCGGTCGCGCAAACGACCTCATCAAAGTACTGATAGTCTTCCTTGCACTTGTCGGATTCGCGGTACTTGTAGTCCACCTCATATGCCGGAACGGGAGACGGAAGCTCCGCCGGCAGAGCCGTGTGGTCACGCAACGCATAATAGATCTCGGATACATCGCGGAAGGTCATCATCACCGAATACGCATCGTAAATGGTGTGATTGTAGCAACCGTACACGACCAGCTTGCCCTCTGGGTTGCGCAGGAGCTTGACGTTGTAAAGCTGGGTGTCCATCAGTTTGTTCGGGAACGGGGTCTGATTCCAGGTCGTAAGAGCTTTGTCGTATTGCTCTTTCGACTTGCCGGTAAAGTCGAGGTACTCGATCTTCTCGGGTGCAGCGTCGGAGAAGTATTGTACCACGGTCTTGTCCGGCTGGGTATGAAGCCGCACGGACGATGCCGGTGCGCGCATCAACGCCAGATACAGCGCCTGCATCAGCAAATGCTGATCGATCTCGTCATCTTGAATGACAATTTCGGTGCAAATGTTGGTGCAGTTCTTTTTCAGACAAAACTTCATCTGAAAAAACATCATGAGTTGAGATTGCGTAAGCGGATAATAAGTCGGTTCACTCATTGTCCATTTCTCCTTTCGGGACTACGGGGTAGTAGTCCTATAGTGTTCTGACGGGCCCCAGGGTAGTGACCCGCGTATCTTCAACACCGCCCGCTGCACCGGGCGGCGATTAAGATCAAGGTTCAGGCGCTTGATAACGCAGAACAGACGTATAAATCAATTTATTCGCCCTATTCAACGGATATTATTTCGTAGTCTCCAGAGCATCCAGCCGTTCCTGCTGGCTGCGAATAACATCACCGAAATCATTCACGAGACCCGAAACGGTCTCGTCAAACTGCTCTTTGGTGACATAATCGGCGCTTTTTCCGGCGTTGCCTGCCGGCTTGAGCATCAAAAAAAACACTAAAACCAATAAAACCAGCGTCAAGCACAAATCAGCGATAAATAAAAGCGGTAAATAGTTTTTTTCAACGGTTTCTTTTACGGTATTCAATTTCTTATTCATCTGTACCACCCAAAATGTTCAATTCTGTTAGGCTATCAATACGCAAAACGACATAGGGTCAAGTATTTCTGTGATCGTATTAGGATTTCAAAAATAACTTGACCCTATGTTTCGTTTTACGTTACCAATAAGAGTATTGCGTCAGATCAGTCGGTGACTTTCTTCTTGCAATACACAAAGGCGGCCGCCGCGCTGAGCACAACGATGCCCAAAACGATCGGCAGAACAGCGCCGTCGCCGGTCTTCGGGGAAGTCCCCTTCTTCACCGCCTCAAAAGCGGCTGTATACGTGGCATTGCCAGTCACAGGAACGATCTCCGGAGTCCACTTGGTGAACTTGTAGGTATACTCGGCATCCTCTGCCTTCGTAAGATCGCCCTTAAAGACCGGGGTCTCGCCCTCTTTGTAGGTCTCGGTCGTCACCTTACCGTCAACGACCCAGGTGATCGTGTACTCGGCAACAGGCTCGACCGGCTTCGCGATCGCCTTGAAGATCGCATAATAGGTGAGGTCTTCCGTGACCGTCTCACTGTAGTAGGCGATGCCGTCATACAGCAGACCCATCGGCTCGGTCGCCTTGGGATCCTTGGCAAAGCCCAGGAACTCATAGGTGAACTGGTCATCTTCCGGACGGGTCGGAACGCCCTCGAGCCCCAGAACATACATCGCCTTGGTGCCATAGATGATCTGCTCCTTGTCCTCATGCAGAACCGTGCCGTCGTAGTTCTTCCAGGTCACGGTATACACTCCCGGAACATCAATCGAAGGAACTGTCTGGGACTGATAGATCGCATAGTAGGTCACATCGGCATCCACCGCAACGATCTCCATCGGCTCGACCGCCGCGGGATCGGTGTTCCAACCGATGAAGGTGAAGATGGTGTTGCCCACCGGCGCCTTGATCGGGAAACCGAACAGAAGCGCATTATAGTGCGGAACAGTTCCTTTCTCCACTGTGGTGGTATAGATGGTCTGTTCGCCGTTCTTCCAGGTAACATTGATGTCACCCTTGCCCGGAATATTCGGGGCGTCGATTATCGAGTAAACCGCATAGAAGGTGGTATCCGCCTGAACAGGGGCAAGCAAAGACGGCACAGTAGCCGCCGGATCGGTACTCCAGCCGATGAACACGCAAATCTTGCCTTCCGCGAATTTCTTCGGCGTGCCGTACTCAAGCACGTTGTAAACCGGCAGAGAACCCTTCGGCACTGCGATCGAATAGATGGTCTGATCGCCATTCTTCCAGGTGATGTTGACGTTCTCGGTAGCCGGGATCGTCTTCGCTATCTTCTTGAAGATCGCATAATAAGTGGTATCCGCCGTGATCTTTTCGCTATAGTACGCGAAACCGTTAAACGGCAGAGCCATCGGCTCGGTCGCCTTAGGATCGGTGCTCCAGCCGACGAACTCGTACACGAAGCCGGCTTCCGCCTTACGGGTCGGGATGCCCTGGAACGCCGGGACATACCACGCACGGGTACCCGCAGGGATCTGGTTCTTATCCTGATGCAGGAGCGTGCCGTCGTAGTTTCTCCACGACACGGTATACAGATCCTTGCAGCTCCAGTCGCAATCCGGCCACTCAAAGCCCGGCCAGTCGCATTTCCACCAGTTGAACTTGAAGCAGTCGCACTTCTTCCAGTCAAACTTGGACCAGTCGCACTTGATCCACGTGCACTTCGACCAGTCGATCTTCGACCAATCAAGCTTCGACCAGTCGCACTTCGACCAATCGCACTTGCCCCAGTCGATCTTCGACCAATCGAACTTAGACCAATCGCACTTCGACCAATCAAACTTAGACCAGTCATATTTAGACCAGTCGATCTTTGACCAATCGCACTTGCCCCAATCGCACTTGCCCCAGCCGAACTTAGTCCAGTCGATCTTCGACCATTCAAACTTCGACCAATCGTACTTCGGGAAGATCTTGGTCAGATCATAGTCCTTGAAGCACTTGAGGATGTCCTCGAGGGGGAAGCACTTGACGAAGTCCTCCTTCGGCAGGTACTTTGCCCAATCGCACTTTGACCAGTCGCATTTCGTCCAGTCGATTTCCGGCCAGTCGATGTCTTTGCCTTCAAACACGGCAAAATAGACGGTATCCTTCTTAATCGGATTTTCGCCCGGAATGACGACGCTCTTGCAGAAAATATTGGTCGTCCATCCAACAAAGTTGCCGCCGCACCGCTTGGGTTCACCGTATTTTGCTACGTTGAACTCCGTGGTTGCCCCGTCCTCTACTTGCTCACAGTAGATAGCCGTGGCACCGTTCACCCAGGTCACCGTGTGCTTGCCGCAGCTTTTGGGTGCTCCGTGAGCCATTACCGAGCTGAACGGGAGCAGGAGCATAGCAATTACCAGCATGACCGTGACGATTTGATTGATTTTTTTCATAACATTCCCTCCTATTTTTTGATTATGCGAAAATCAATCGACAGATTTGAGCGCTTCGACCATATCGATCTTCCTAATCTTCCGGCGCATCAGCAGGATGACCAGAACCGTAGTTGCAATCGTTATGAGCGAAGAATATACATAGGAAGCAAGCTTGATGGTTCTGGAAAATACCACCACGTCTACTTCAACCATGCCAATCATAAGCTGGGCAAGCGCGTATCCGCCCAGGCACCCGAGAATAATACCGACGATCGTCATAATGATATTTTCTCGGAAAACATACATATTCGACTCTTTGCTGTTGGAGCCGAGAACCTTGATGGTCGCAATCTCACGGATACGCTCGGAGATATTGATATTGGTCAAGTTGTACAGCACGACGATCGCCAGTGCCGATGCCGACAAGATCAACACCAAGATGACCAAATACATACTGTTGAAGGTTTCATCCATCGTGTCACACAGATCCTGCGTCCGGATGACGGTCAGGAAATTGGAGTTGCCTGCCAGCAATTTTTCGGAATCGACCGTTCCGTCCTTGACCGAGCCGAGAATGCAGTTATACTCGATCTCCTTCACCCCGATCAGGGAGCGGAGTGTATTCGGCGTAATGTAAATATAATGGTAAACGTAATTTTCAATCACGCCGGAGACGGGAGCGGTATATTTCCCTCCATCGTAGTATATGTCGATCTTGTCCCCTGCCCTCAGATGCAGGTTGTTAGCGATCTTACTGGTGATGATGACGCCGCCGTCCTTCAACTGGAGCGACTTTTTGCCGTGATAATTATACAAATGGATCAGTGCCTCAAAATCATCCACATTACGCGGAGTCATCATATAGGTATTATCCATATTGACGGTCTTATCGTTTGCTCCGACGTCGATCTCCATCTGCCGGACGAACAGCACCCGATCAATATTCGGGTCATCCGCCTTGAGCTTGGCAAGGCACTCCTCCGCCTCCTGGCTGTTGTACGGGTCGTACATCGTGGTCATAAAGTCATATTCACACAGCTTATTGAACTGCAAGTTGACAATATCCGCGATGGCATCCTGCAAGCCGAAGCCGGACACGATCAGTGCCATACAGCCGGTAATGCCGACCACCGTCATCAGGAAACGCAGCTTGTAGCGCACCAGATTACGAATGGTGATCTTGAACGAGAAATTGAACATATCCCACAAGAACGGGATTTTTTCCAGCAGTATCTTCTTGCCCGCCTTCGGTGCGCGGGGACGCATCAGGGTCGCTGCGACGGAGGAGACCTCCTTACGGCAACAAATGAACGCGACCAGCGTCGTGCAGGCAATGCCGGCGATCAAGGAGATGATCAGCATCGGCCACGGCACCACGATCGAGACGCCCGGGAAACGGTACATAATACTGTACGCGGAAAGGATGATCCGCGGGAACATCTGCACGCAAATGACCTGACCGACAATACCGCCCAGCACACCGGCGATCAGCGAATACACCAGATATTTGCGGAAGATCTGGGAACGCGAATAGCCGAGCGCCTTATAGGTGCCCATCTGCGCGCGCTGTTCCTCGACCATACGGCTCATCGTCGTCACGCACACCAGTGCGGCAACGATCAGGAAGAACACCGGGAAAATATCCGCGATAGCACCCATACGACCGGAGTCCTGATTAAGACCGGAATAGTTCGTGATAACATCGTCACGCGAGAACAGATACCACTTGGTCGCGCTCAATTCGGTGAACTGATTGCGCGCACTGAGGATTTGTGCCGCACCTTCATTGAGCTGGCGCTCTGTTTCGCCGCGTGCCTGTTCGAGCTGTTGTTTACCGTCATCATACTGCTTTTTGCCGTCATTGTATTGCTTCTCGGCATCCTCCAGTTGCTTACGGCTATCCTCAAACTGCCCTTGAGCGCTGGCTTTTGCCTCCGCCAATTCGCGCTCGGAGGCGCGGATCTCGACATCGCCGTCGGCGATCTGCTTTCTGCCGTCCTCCAGCTCAAGCTTGGCGGCATCCAGCTTTTTCTTGCCGATGTTGTATTCATCCTCGCTGTCCTGCAATGTTTTCAGCGCATCATCCAGCTCTCGCTTGGAGGATTGGTATTTTGCCATACCCGCGTCATATTCCTTGACACCGGCGGCATATTCGACCTCTCCGGCATTGATCTGAAGTTTAGCTTCATCCAGCTGGCGCTTGCCCTCTGCAACCTGCGCCTCGCCGTCGGCGATCTCCTGCGCGGCGCTTTCCAGCTCCGCCTTGGTGACCGCCAGGATCGCCAGACCGGGGCCGGTATACTGGTAATACCACTGGCTCTTCATATTATTGTATTCGTCCAGTGCCTGCTGGTACTCGGCTCTACCCGCTTCCAGCTCCTTAAGGCCGTCCTCATATTCCTTGAGGCCCTGCTGATACTGGGCTTTGGCATCGTTGAGCTGCTTGAGCGCATCCTCCAGCTCCTGTTTGGCTGCCGCCAGCTTTGCCGGTGCAGCTTGGTATTCCGCCAGACCCGCATAATACTCGTCCCAGCCCTTATCCAACTCTCTGCGTCCGGCATTGAGCTGGTCAAGACCCGCTTTATACTCCTTTTCGGAGGCGGTAAACTTGGCTTTATACTGGGCGATCATCTTTTTGGCTTCCGACAACTGACGCTCGCCGTCCTTGATCTGCTCCTCATAGCTGGCGTACTGCGTGTTGTATTCCGACCAACCGGCAGAGATCTGAGCCAACGCACTTTCCAATTGTAGCTGGGCTTCATCCAGCTCGCGCTGTGATTTTTCAAGCTGCTCGTAGGCGTATGCCTTTTGCTTGTCGAACTCCTTCTCGGCGTCCTTTAGCTGGGAGGAGGCGTCATCGAGAAACGCCTTGGTCAGCTCGGAGCCGATGGGGTCGAGCTGCTCCTGCACCGCCTTGACCTTGTCGTTGTATTCGTCGCTGAATATCTCGATCTCACTATAGTCTATGTCCAGCGTCACATACAGTTCCGTATAGCGGGTATACAGGAAATCGCTCACGGGAACGATCATAAACGCGTACAGGTTGCCATCGCCGATGGAGGAGGTGCCGTAGCTATAGGAGAAGTACATCGGGGATTTGACGATGCCGACCACGGTGTATTCCTGCGTCGCCAGGACGGTGGAAACATCGGTCGTGCCCGCCAATCCGTAAATATCCATCGTGTCACCGACGTGATATTTTTCGCCGTTGAAGCCCTCCTCGCACATCACGCACTCGCCAGATGCCTGCGGCAGACGTCCGTCCACGACCGTCAGCATATTCATCGTTTGATTGCTGTGGAACGCCATCACCTTGGTCGCCTTATAATAGGTGTCCGACGGCGATTGTGCCAGTACGTCGGTGGAATAGGTCGGAAATACATCCTTGATCCCGTCTACCTTCTGCACCCGCTCGACCTCTTCGTCTCCGAAGCCGACCATGGACAGTAGCTTGAGATCCATTAAGTTTTGTTCGCAAAAGTAATCCTGTGCCGTCCGAACCATCGTCGGGGCAGTCGCTTTCATTCCGCAGAAGAAACCGACGCCGAGACATATAATAATCGTGATGGACAGGAAACGGCTGAGCGACTTGCGAAACTCGCGCCGTATATCCTTGCGAAAGGCTGTCAGTTTCATTATGTCACCACTCAATTTCTGATACAGGGGTAGGCGTCGGATTAACCACATTTTCGACCACGCGTCCGCTCTTCATCCGGATAACGCGATCCGCCATCGGGGTGATCGCCGCGTTATGGGTGATCAGCACGCAGGTCATCCCCTCACGCTTGCAGGTTTCCTGCAATAACGCCAGCACCTTTTTACCGGTCGCATAGTCCAGCGCGCCGGTCGGCTCATCGCACAAAAGGAGCTTCGGGTGCTTTGCCAAAGCACGGGCGATCGCCACGCGCTGCTGTTCACCGCCGGAAAGCTGGGAGGGGAAGTTGCCGGCACGCGCGGACAAGCCGACCTGCTCAAGCAGATCATCCACATCCGCCCCGGACTGCGAGATCTGCGCCGCCAATTCGACATTTTCCTTGGCGGTCAGATTGGGGATCAAATTATAGAACTGGAACACGAAGCCAATATCGTTCCGGCGGTACATAACCATTTCTTTTTCGTTATAATCGCTGACGATATTGCCGTCCACCGCCACGATGCCCTCATCGTCGATACCGCCGAGGATATTCAGCACCGTCGTTTTACCGGCGCCGGAAACACCGACGACGACAGCGAACTCGCCTTTTTCGATATTAAAGGTAACGCCATCTGCCGCCGTGATCGTGACCTCGCCGACGTGATACCGCTTATATATACCGTCAAACTCAATATATGAACTCATGGGTACTCTCCTTTATACCTAATTAAAACGCGCTCAAGCCTTTACCGCCGTCTTGACCACCTTAAAGCGTTGAATCTTCATCGTCGTGGTCTTGGGGAACTCTTTGTCGGAAATGCTGACGTCATTGATCCGCTTATACGGCGGAATGACACGGTTGAACGCCTGAATATCCTTCATCAAATAGCCGTACGGATCGGTGATCCCTTTCGCCTGGATGTATTCCGGGTCGAGATACACGCTCGCGTAGATGCCGAGCCCCTCATCATCGGTATAGACGACTGCTTCCTTGACATAGGGAATACACTCGCACATCATATCCTCCACTTCCTCCGGGAAAACGTTCTTGCCATTGGAAAGGATGATCAGATTCTTTTCGCGACCGGATAAGTACAGGAAGCCGTTCTTATCCAAATGACCGAGGTCGCCGGTATCAAACCAGCCGTCACCGACCATCACCCGCTGTGTGCTTTCGGGGTCTTTGTAGTACCCCATCATCACATTATCGCCACGGACATAAATGTTGCCGTTTCCGTCCTTGCGGGGATTGGCGATTTTAACCTCACAGCCCGGGACGACGCGCCCGACCGAGCCGGGACGCTGAAACCGGGAGAAATTCGCCGCCACCAGCGGGCCACATTCGGAAATGCCGTAGCCGTTGACGATGCGGAAACCGATAGAGTCGAAAAACTGCCGTGTTTCCTCCTTCAGTGCCGAGCCGCCGACCACGATTTCCCGCAATTCGGGGCTGAACTTTTCCAAAATCGGCTTAAAGAACTTTTCACGGCGGTCGATCCCGAACTTACGCAGGATATTGCTGAAGCGAATACCGTACTGCATATGCTGCTCAAGACCGGACTTCTTGGTCTCTGCCTGTATCTTATGCTGGATGGTCTCAAGGATCATCGGCACCATAATGGAGATACCGGCTTTATCAAAACGCCGGACGTTCTGTACAAGATGCATCATATCATCGTTGATATTGACCGTCTTGCCCAGCGCGATAGCGCACAGAACGTGGCAATTTTTCTCATACGAATGGTTGATCGGCAGGCAGGAGAACGATTCCACCACATCAGTCACGTCAATGTGCGTCAGCGACGCGGTGATGACCGTGCAGATATTCTTGTGCGAAAGCATCACGCCCTTATTGGCGCCGGTGGTACCGGAGGTGAAGATCAGATCGCACAGATCCTCGGGATCGACCTGTGCCTCGGTAAACCGGGCACGCTCCTCCGCGGACACCGCATACCCTTCTTCGATCAGCGTGTCGAAATCCAGCCACTCCGGATCGGACTGCTTGGAAAACTCCGGGCGCATCATAACCCAGTATTTCACCTGCGGACACAGCGGCACGATCTCGTCGATCTTGCCCGCCAGCTTTCCGGAAAAGAACACCGCCGCGCTGTCACTGAAATTGATCTGGAGCGCCAGGGTCTTGACATCCAGCTCCTTGTCGATCGGCACGGCAACACCGGTGCCGCAGACAGAAGCCATATATGCCGTGATCCATTGGATGGAGTTTTCGCCCACAATGGCGATGTGAGCATCCTTGAGCCCCAACCCGATCAGCCGGGAGCCAAGTGCCACCACATTGTCCTTGAACTGGCGAAATGTAACGGATTCGAGATTATTCTTGTCGCGCACCTGTGTAAAAGCCGCACGCTCGGCATAGGTCTTGCAGGCGGAATACAGGCACTCCTGCATCGTCCGAAATCTCGGTGCTTTGTAGTAGAACTTCTTTTCGTAATTCATCGGGAACAAAAACCTTTCTCGTCAATCATTGGTCGTAAATAGCTCTGTGCACGACCCCGTGCACAAGCTGACGTAAAAATCCTTCTCCCCCATCTGTAGCGGATAACCGATGAACGATACCTCCGACGGAAAAGCATCGGTGTTGATCTTGCCGAGCCCGACAATGCCGACACCTGCCGCTTTCAAAAAGCTTTCCTTCTGCGTCCACATACGGGTAAACTCCGCAACGACGGCATCCGGGTCGGCAATACCCGCCAACCGTTCCTGCTCGTCGGGAAAGAAAAACCGCCGCGCGACGTTGAGACAACGCTCTGCCTGTTTTCCGGTCAAGATCTCCATATCCGCTCCGATGATCGGTGCGGTGATGGGAAATCGCCGTTCATCCGGCAATTCCTCCGTCGGCACGCCGTAATGCGTCTCGTCAAAGACGAGCGCCACCAGCACACCGCCGAATGAATGCGTGACGGAAATATCCGCATCCCCCAGCCGCAAACAGGGGCGCCCTTTTTCCGTCCGATAAACCACGGTCTCATCTGCGTTGAGATACCTATGTAACAAGCGGTCGCGCAGAAGGATCGCGTTCTGATGCTCTTGCTTGCGGGAGCCGTCCGCATACCCGACCACGATCATAGGGCGACCGCTCCGGTACGTGGCAAACGCCCGCACACAATGCCGTTGTGGGAAGTCACAGGCATACCTTCCTTTGGCTTTTTGCGCCCTGTCCACCGACCAATTTCGGCAGAAAATGGCATAAGCCCACATTTACAAATGCAATTATAGCATAGCCTTTCGAAAAAAGCAACACCTAAACCGACTTTTTTTAAGGTAATAATCACCAATATGCGCCGCATTTTCATCGGCAAAATGGCAAAAATAGCCATTATATTATAAAATATATAATATAACGACGCAAACAGGCGCAAAAAAGAGGTTGCTGAAAAAGTCCGCAAGCTCTTTCAGCAACCTCGGTCAGTATGTTGATTTATTCGCCCGGGAAACGCATTTCGCAATAGGTCTGCAACAAATCTACCGCATTGTCAATGCCCATTTGCAGGCCGTCGATCACCAGATCGTACGCCTCCGCCGTGCCCCAGCGGGTGTCAGCGTAGAAATTGTGATAGTTCGCGCGCTTTTTGTCGCGCTTGACCATCACCTCCGCCGCCTTTTTCGGGGTCAACTCGGGATGAATGCGGGTCAGCCGCGCCACCCGTGCGTCGGGCTGTGCCTTAACGAAAATATTGATGATCTGCTCACGCTTGGCAAGGGCATAATCGGCGCAACGACCGATGATGACACAGCTCTCGCCCTGATCCGCGAGCTTTTGGATCGCGTCGAACTGCGCCATAAAAATCTTTTGATGGATCGGCACATCGTAGCTACCCATCGCCATACCATAGTTGCCCAGCGACAGTGAATACAACAGGCTGTTGGTCGGCACTTCGTCGTACATCTCCATACTTTCCGCAGACAGTCCGCTGTTTTCCGCCGCAAGGCGCAACAGCTCCTTGTCATAGAATGCGATGCCCAGGCGATCTGCCAATTTCAGCCCGATTTCCCGTCCCGCGCTACCGTAAGAGCGACCGATCGTGATGATCGTACCTTTTTTCATATCTTGACCTCCCAACCCGATGACGGGCATATTCTTGCTACCATTATAGCAAATGCAATCGGTTTTGTATAGCTTTTTTTGAAAATATTTTTTATTTTTTTCGCCATCGACCCGTCATCGGCCATCTATGCAACAAAAGTCCATATCGGCGGATAAATATTCCATTGCTATTTGCGATTTTGGAGATTACAATAACATTTGTAATATAATAGGACAAGTTCCGGATCGGAGTGACTAATATGAAAAAAATAGCAGTTTTGACCAGTGGCGGCGATGCCCCCGGTATGAACGCGGCGGTGCGCGCCGTCGTCCGCTCTGCTTTGCATGAGGAGATGGAGGTTTTCGGCGTCATCCGCGGCTATAACGGGCTCATCAAGGATGAGCTGGTGCCGATGACGGTGCGCAGTGTGTCCGAGACCATCCATCGCGGCGGCACCTTCCTGTATACCGCTCGCAGTCCCGAGTTCCACTCGCCCGAGGGCGTGGCAAAGGCGGCGGAGACCTGCAGGCGCCACGGCATCGAGGGTCTTGTCGTCATCGGCGGCGACGGCTCTTTCCGCGGTGCGCGCGATATTGCCGCCCACGGCATTTCCACCGTCGGTCTGCCCGGCACAATCGACAATGACATTTCCTGCTGTGAATATACCATCGGCTACGATACCGCAATGAATACCGTTATGGAGATGGTGGACAAGCTTCGTGACACCTCCCAGTCGCACGACCGTTGCAGTGTCGTGGAGGTTATGGGACGGAACGCGGGCTGGCTGGCGCTTTCCGCCGGCGTTGCGGTCGGCGCGACCAGCATCCTTGTGCCGGAGATCCCGTATGACTTCGATCGCGACATCGTTCAGCGGATGAAGATGACCTCCGAGAGCGGTAAGCACCATTTCATCATCGTGGTCGCCGAGGGTGTCGGTCACGTGGTGGAGCTTGCCAAGCAGATCGAGGAGGCGACCGGGGTCGAGTCCCGCGCCACCATTCTCGGTCACGTCCAGCGCGGCGGCAGTCCGACAGCACGCGACCGCATCCTCGCCACCCAGCTGGGCAACTATGCCGTGCATCTGCTCCAGGAGGGCAAGACCAATCGTGTCGTTGCCACTCATAACAACCGCGTCTGTGACTACGACATCACCGAGGCGCTGGCGATGAAAAAGCCGTTCGATATGGATATGTACCGGATGGCGATGGAGGTCTCCGTCTGACCGAAAAGGAACGCGGGCTGTTGATTTTTCAACAGCCCGCTTTTTGTTTTTTCCCGGGAAATGGCTCGCGTGAGCATTATCCGTTTTATTGTACATCGGGTATGCTATACTCTGCTTGTCGGTAGAAAAAATGCCGCGCGAGAAGAAAATCGAACATTTTTTCGGTTTTTTCAAAAAAGTGCTTGCATTTTTCCGAAAAGGCGTTATAATGAAAATAGAACAGATGTTCGGTATTGACGGAGGTTGATGAGAAAATGAAAGGTTTGGCTTCGGTTTTTGATGCTTTGTTGCTGTTGATCGCGGCGACGATGTTTTTGCGCGGGAAATACGGGATCACCCGGGAAATGAGCCTGGCGCCGCTGACGCTGGCAGTCCTCGACGCGGCGTTTTCGGCGCCGATCGACCCGTGGCTGACGCCGTTTTTGTCGGTGATGCTGTTGGCGTTGCAGGCGGCGGTGTTGAGCTTCTGCGGGTTGCTGTTGTATCAGGATAAGGTGCAGGCGCGCAACCGCGCCGGTCGGCGTAAGCGCCGCCGCGAGTGGCAACGCAACCGCGCCCTGTTCGAGCGGGCGCAGGAGGCGGCACAACGGCAGACGTCCGAGCGCCGCCGCACCCCCCGCATTTGCGCGTAAAAAAAGAAGCATAAAACAACAACAGGCGTCCGCGGTTTTCACGGACGCCTGTTGCGTTTGGCCTAAAGCTTATTTGATGATCTCGCCCATCGCGTCGGGAGCCACGCCGGCGGCGTTGGACTCATCGGTATCAATGTGCATCGCCAGCGCGAACTTCTCGCTCACGCGCACGACCACATCGCCGAACACCAGCGCACGGTCATTGACCGTCGGCACCTTGACCGACACGATCTGCTTGTCGGCAAGCCCCATCGCCGCGGCATCCGCCGGGGTCATATGGATATGCCGCTTCGCCGCGATCACGCCCTCGGTGACCTCGACCTCACCGCACGGGCCGACCAGCTTGCAGGCACCGCTTCCGGCAATGTCGCCGGACTCGCGCACCGGCGCGGTAACACCGATATTGCGGGCATCGGTCAGCGAGATCTCCACCTGATTGGCGGCACGCACCGGGCCGAGGATCGACACATTCTCGATCGTTCTTTTCGGGCCGACGATGGCGATGCGCTCCCCGGAAACGAACTGACCCGGCTGGGACAGATCCTTGCGCTTGGTCAGCTCATAGCCCTTGCCGAACAAGGTCTCCAGTGCTTCGGTCGTCACGTGAACGTGCCGCGCCGAGGTTTCGATCAATACTTCCATAGACATAAAAAATGCAACTCCTTTTTTCTTCCGCGAAACGATTTCGCTTGATTTCTTTTCCATTGTAACGCAAAAAGTATGGTAATTCAAGAGAAAATGTGTTATTCTTAAAAAAATGGGTAAAAAAGGGGGCTTTTCGATGAGCGAATGGGAGGAATTGCAACGCGAATGTGCCGCCTGCGAGCGCTGTCCGCTCTCCACCACGCGCAAAAACGTCGTTTTCGGGGTCGGCATCCCCGATGCCGAGGTGCTGTTCGTCGGCGAAGGCCCCGGCGCCAACGAGGACGCGCAGGGCGAGCCGTTTGTCGGCGCGGCGGGACAGCTCCTCGACCGGATGCTGGCGGGGGTCGGGCTTTCCCGGCAGAAAAACATCTACATCGCCAACATCGTCAAATGCCGCCCCCCGCAAAACCGCGACCCCGCGCCGGAGGAACAGGACGCCTGCATCGGCTGGCTACGGCGGCAAACCAAGCTGATCGAGCCGAAGATACTCGTCTGCCTCGGGCGCATCGCGGCCTGCCGCATCATCGACCCGGACTTCAAGGTCACGCGACAGCACGGGCAATTCGTCAAAAAGGGCGGAATATGGATGATGGGCACGCTCCACCCCGCCGCCATCCTGCGTAATCCCGCACAAAAGTCCGACGCCTTTGCCGATCTGCTGACCCTGCGGGACAAGATCGGCGAGGTCTGTGAGCATACCGTGCCGTGGTTCGGTGACGAGGCGTAAAATCTTGAGGCTTTTCGGCAAATAATTCTTGTCAATCGCGCGCTTTTATGGTACGATACCGTCATCGCATACTATATATGAGCGGAGGTAAGTGTTTGTGGAGCTGATACACGAGATCGTCCCCACCGGGGAGCACGCACGCAACAGCGAGGGCGCGTTCCTGCGGCGCCAGGACGGGAAAATACGCTTTTTCTGGTCAAGATTTGGCGCGGGATTCTGGGATCACGATTATTCCGACATCGTGTCGATCGATTTCTCCGCCGACGGGAAAACCTGTCTTGGGGAGGAAAAGGTGCATTTCCGGGCGGAGGAGCTCGGGGCGAAAAACCTGATGTGTCCGTCCGTCGTGCCGACCGACGGCGGGATATTGCTGTACTTCCTGGTGCGCCCGGACGATCTGAACATCATCCCGTATGTCGCTTTTTCCGCCGATGACGGCGAGACCTTTTCCGCGCCCCACCGGTGCGTGGAAAACGACGGCTACATGGTGCTGGAAAACGACCGCGTGATCCGGCTTTCCGACGGGCGGTATTTCTTTATGGTATCGACCGCCGACACTGCGCCGGACGAAAACGGAGAGCCGGTCATCATCGACCACAGCGTCGTCAGCTCCTATATTTCGGACAACGGATACGATTTCCGGCTCGGAATATGTAGCGGGTAAGCTTTGCGGT
>CALDHV010000029.1 GCA_937902305.1 uncultured Clostridia bacterium | reverse complement strand
CAGACGACAGGTCCGCCGCGGGATTCGCCCGCTCCTTCTTCTCAAAGACGAGGCTCCTGGCAGGCGTCATCAGAATAATGACCGCGAAGAGCGCGATATGGAACGCGAACGACAGGACGCCCCAGAGGGGCTCCCTGCGTCGTCGCGACCGTTCGCGCGCCCGGATGTCGTCGGACCTGAGATCCATCTTCACTTCCTTCCGGCTCCTTGCGCGGTGAGGATGCCCACCACGTTAAGGCTCTCCGCCTGGCAGGCGTCCAGGACCCGCACGACGCTGAGAAACGGCGCGAACATGTCGCCGCAGATCCGAATACGGCGTTCGGGGCACTCCTTCGCGGCCTCCCGGAGCGCCGCGATCGCCGCATCAAAGGCGGCACGTTGAGACGGATAGGCGTACTCATCCATTTCGGTTTTGGCGCCCTCATTTTCCAGATCGGCAAAGCCCTTGAACACCGTCAGGTGCGGCTCCAGCGTGACCTGCCAGCCGCCCGCGGCGCGGAAAGCCGCGATGATCTCCGGCACGTGACCGATGCCCTTGCCGCACGGGACGACCTTGCCACCCGCTATGCAATCCTTGATGTGCATATAGTCAATGCGGTCGCCGAGCAGCTTCCACGCCTCCAGCGTGTCCTGCCCGCATTGGATAAAGTTGGCGGGATCGAAAATGCCGCCCATTTCCGGGAGGGTACGCAGAATATCGTCACACCGGGACGCAATATCGCCGTAGATGCCCTTTTCGTTCTCATGGCACAGCACCACACCGCTCCCCTTGGCGGTTTCCAGCATCCGGGAGAGCCGCTCCATCACCTCGTCGCGATACTGCGCGGGATCTTCTCCCTGCGGCATATAGAAGCTGAACATACGGATGCGCTCACTGCCCATCACCTGCGCCAGCTCCAGCGTATACTTGAGCCGGTCAAGATGCGGCTCCATCGGATCGGTAATTTTGATTTTTCCGAGCGGCGAGCCGATGCTCCACACCCGAAGACCGTTGGCATCCAGCTTTTCGCGGATCGCCTTTGCCTCGGCGACGGTGTGGTCGATAAAGTTGCGCCCGTCCATATTGCGCACCTCCAGATGACGCACGCCGTTGGCGAGCATCGCGTCGATTTGCTCATCCAGGGTTGCGCCCGCTTCATCGGCAAACGCGCCGATAACCAATTCCTTTGCCATAATCCTCTTTCCTTTCTTCAATATCACAGGCGGATGCGCCCGACCGGCGCCTGCTCAATGAGCAGTTCCTCCTGCTTTTTCTCTTGTTGTTGCCACAGCTTTAGCCGGAAGGACATCAGCACGACCGAGCCGGTAAAGCTCAAAAAGACCGCCGCCCAAAAAATAACGATATTGCGCGGCATCAGAAAAACAATCAGCAATGTCAGCGAAATGGCGGTATAGATCAGCCATATCAGCCGGATACGCCGGCGGATCTTTTTGTACCGCTTGTGCATAGCCGCCATTTTTTCCTCAAACTCCGCCTGTGCCTTTTGCGTATTCATCGGGCACGCCCCTTTCACAAAAAATCAAAGCTCGCCGAGCCGGTGTGAAAAGTACGCGTATACGCCCGCTGTCCAACCAAGCATCGGTGTGGTGGTGTTTTCACGCGTTGTGGCGACCTTGCCCGTCACCATATTGTATTTTTCCCACAGCATCCCGGTTTCGGCAAAGACGCGCCGCACAAGCGTGACATATTTTTCCATCACGCGGTGGGCATCGGCGGTATATCCGTACCGCTCCAGTCCGGCGGCGACGATATACTGGATCGGCGCCCAGCCGTTGGGATGATCCCATTGGCACGCGCACGCATAGCCCTCGTCGACATTGGAGATGCCATAGGCACATTCCACCTCCGGCAACCGGCTCACCAGCCGCGCCGCCCGCTTTTCGTCCGCCAGCCCGGCACGGATTTTTCGGCGAAAGACGTCCTCGGC
>CALDHV010000028.1 GCA_937902305.1 uncultured Clostridia bacterium | reverse complement strand
GGGGTAAGCCCCATCGAGGTGCCCATCCCCTTGCCATCCTTGATGGCGGAAACAGACGAGCCGCTGCCGAGGTGGCAGGTCACGATGCGGGTGCCCTCGGTGCGACCGAGCAGCTCACAGCAGCGTCCGCTGACAAAGCGGTGGGAAGTGCCATGCGCACCGTAGCGGCGCACGCCGTATTTCTCATAGTACTCATACGGCAGAGCAAACATATACACCTTCTGCTCCATCGTCTGGTGGAAAGCGGTATCAAACACCACCACCTGCGGGATCTCGGTGCCGAAGGTCGCAGTCGCGCCCTCGATGCCCTGCAATGCGCCCTTGTTATGAAGCGGCGCAAGCTCCGCCAGCTCGTCAATATCCTTTTTGACCTTTTCGGTCACCAGCACGGATCTGTCAAAGCGGTCACCGCCCTGAACGATGCGGTGTCCGATCGCACCGACCTCGGCCAGATCGTCGATGACCTTGCCCTCGCCCTCGGTGAGAGCTTTTTTCATCTGCGCGAACGCCTCGACGTGATTGTGCATCGGCACCTCGGTCTTCCACTCGTTGCCGAACGCCTTATGCTTGATAAAGCTGTCCTCGCCGCCTAAACGCTCGCAAATGCCCTTGCCGAGCACCTTCTCGCCATCCATATCAATGAGCTGATATTTGAGCGAGGAGCTACCGGCATTGATTACCAGAATCTTCATAATGTTATCTCCTTTATGCAATAATTTTCCATCTGTGCTATCATAACCGATTTCGGGTCAAAAAGCAAGTGCAAATTGCTTTTTGCTGTTTTTTCAAAGAATAACGATCGCTTGCTTGTCGTATTCCGCGTATCGCTTTTCCGCAATATCCCGATTGCAGGAGCGCGTTTTACCGGAATATGGGTCATTAAAGTAGTATTTCACATCATCATAACCGACCAACAGCAGGCAATGCTCGTGACGCTTCCAGGTATATTGCGTGCCGTCCGGCAAAATCCACGAACGCCCCGGCGCAGATGCGACCATACCCAAGGTCGCCCACACGATCACCGGCTTGCCGTGGTCGATATACCGACTGCACAGCTCGGACATTTCCGTCCCGGTCGCATTAACGACTCGCTCGGACGAGCCGAAACGCTTGATCAGCGCATTTTCAATGACCGGCGCCATACAGCCGAGTGAGCCGTCATCCCGCGGACTGCCGAGGAAGACCTCGTTGGGGTCGGGGCCGTATTGCACCCCATCCACTGTCTTAAAATCGTTACTGCAAACGAGGTAATTATCAATGAAATCATCCACCGTAATATCCTCGCCGGCATACCGCAACGCCATTACCGTGCTGACCGATTCACAGCCGGTGGGATACTCCGGGAGCTGACACATAGTCGGAACGGGCAACAGCACCTTGCCGTTTACAGCGGCGACGGTCGGCGCTTCGGTGGGTGCCGCCGTCGGCGCCTGCGTCGTCGCTTCGGTATTGGACGGCTCGGTCGTGACCACGGACGGGTCGGGTTCACCCCCGAGCGGCGTGACCTGCGGCGGCGCATCATACAGCAATAGCAGTATGCCGCCCGCCATAGCAAATATGATCAAGGCACATATAAACAAAAACAGCAGATTTTTGGCTTTCTGTCCTGCCATTTTATCACATCCTTCTCAAAAAGCATCTGCCTTGTATTATACGATTTTTGACGCATTTTGTCAATATGGAGACGATAAAATCAGTGCCCCTTTCCGAAAAGGAAAGGGGCACTGTTCAGGTTTTCGGGAAAATAGTTGGTCTTGATGACCGGCTTCGGTGCTTTCTTCATGTTTGCGGGAGCGGCAGCCACTTCTTCCTCGCCGGGTTACTTCTATTTAGTTATTTAGTAACAAGAACAGGCAGTCCGTTCTTTTCCTGCCAACTGCACAGGAGAGAACTGTCGATCCCGGCATTGGATGCCGCCGACGAACGGTTCGTATTGAGCAGTTGTGCGACACCCGTTCCGCTCGTGACCTTGGTTTCTCCAAATTGGGCGGCACAGCCGTTTGCAATATAGTATATCCCGCCGACCTTGCCGCTCCCCTTTGCGGTGATGCCGGAATCACCGCCCGGTGTTGTCCCGGACAGGGAAACGTTGATAAACATATTTTGTAACACCACATTGGTCGATGTGCCGCAAACAACGGATGTTTTGACGGTATTGGCAACGATGGACCCGGTCACAAAACAGTTGACACACTTGCCGCCGTTCATGTCACGGGCAACGATATACGATGACATGACACTGCCGCCCATATGACAGTCGAACCCGGTGTTGATGACCGTGCCGGTCAGGTGATAAAAATACGGAACGGCAAAATCCGAACTGCTTGCCCCGGTGACCGCCTTGACCGTATGACCGCATCCGTCAAAAAATCCGGCAAAGGTTGCGGACGAAGCATTGGTCATGGGAGAATATCCGGGGCAGTCATTCAGATCGATATCAGCCGTGAGTTTATAGTATTTTCCGCTGAATGTTTCTCCCTTTTTCATATCATTCTGAAGATCGACGAACTGCGACGCTGTGGAGATCAGATAAGGATCGGCTTTTGTTCCGCTTCCGGCAAGCGATACCGTGATATCGATCCGATAACTAAAACCGTCAACAACGGCAACAATCGCTGTTTTTCCCGATTTGATCCCCGTGACCACCCCGGATGCATCGACAGTCGCAACAGAGGTGTCCAGTGATCGAAATTCTGCGGTTTGATAGGCTTTTTCCATCGTAACGGTCTTTTGCGAGCCGACACCGACCGTCATTTCTTCGGTCGTCGGGCTGTTCGGTAGCAGACGGGTATCCAAATACCAGATCGCAAACGGAATGACCTTACCTGTCACGAGGTCATATCCCTGCAACAGCAGTCCGTCCCGATACTGACGGACGATATAACACTGTGATTCATCCGTCACATCCGTGCGGGTATAGTCCCGCGGATAGGCGCAGGACGGCACATGAACGGCATAGTTGTTTTTGTTCCCCAGACGGTCAACACAGATGTTATCATAATGCAGTGTCGACTGAAAATCATAGTGGGTATGACCGTTGAAAACCGTCACGGCACCGTGTGACCGAATAGCAGAAAGAATGCGGGCTTCTTCCGCAGATTCGGCGGTGAATCCGTAGCTTGTATTGGGCGGCAATCCGGCAGAACCGTTGAACGGATAATGCATGAACAGGATAACCCGCTTGCCTTTTGCCTTATCCAAAACGCCTTCCAGCCATGCGACCTTAGCACTACCGTAGGGAGTTGTATCGTTGCTGTCCACATTCTGTACGGTTTTGAGCGACAGATAAACAAAATAGGTATCATCGGAAACAAAATAATAATCCGGATCACAGCCGGTCATTTCTTTCCAGACGGTTTCGTCCACTTTTTTGTCGTGATTCCCTTTTATGACATATACAGGGGCAGTCGATTTTTTGAGAATCGAAGTGGATAAAGCCAGTTCGTCCCGGATCTGTTCATCGGTGGTCACAAACGACATGATCAGATCGCCGGAAACGGAAACATGATCAATATCCAAAGCGTTAAGGCGTGAAACGGCACGCTCCAGATCATCTTTTCCGTTTTTGGACACATACTGACCGTTGTACGGTTCATCGTAGAATACATGAACATCCGACAGCACCGCAAAATCCGTTAAATGTTTGGAAAGTATGCGTTTACATCTCGGGATGCGTTCATATGCCGCCGCTTTTCCGTCCGAACCGACAGCGGCAATGGCGACCGCTCCGTTCGGAACGGCATTCAATTCCGTTGCGTTGAAGACGGTGATCGGATTCCCGACGGATGAGACCGTAAACTGTCCGATCGGCAGACAGTTCTCGAGAATACCGTTCTCATCTGTGTAGCAAACGGTATATGTACCGAATCCTGCTGCAGCGGATGCCGACAGAAGGATCTTTCCGGCGATCCCCGTCCCCTTCGGATCGTCATAATCAAAACGGATCGACAGAGCATCGAGGGCATCTCCGTAAAAATCTTCCGAAAGCGGAGCGGCTTCCAACGGTTCGATCTTTGCCACATGACGGGCAAGCAGGGTCAGGTCATCGGCATCGACAGTGCCGTTGCAATCTGCATCGGCTGCCGAAAGGAACGTTTTGTTGGTCAACATCTCCACTTTTGCCACATGACGGGCAAATGCCGTCAAATCATCGGAATCGACTACCTCGTCACCGGTCACATCGCCCAGCGGCAGAACTTTTATCGGTGTGATGATTTCGGTTTCGGTGGTGGTATCGGCAAAGGTTGCGCCGGTCGAAAGAATAACAACAGCGACGGTCAAAAGACATGCGATCAGTTTTCGTTTGATAAAAATCACTCCCCACTTCTCTTGTTCGATCACATTATAAACGATTCCGATCCGTTTGTCAAAAAAATAAAATAACGCCCCCACAGTGCAACCGTTTATATACGATCACACCGTGGGGGCTTTTCGATTTACATTACCGATCAGGCATTGTCACCGTACAGTTGTCCCAAGCGGACGAGATGCTCATAGCGAGCCTTGGCAGTAGCCTCCGCCTTGGTGAACAGCTCCTCGGCACGCTCCGGGAAGGAACGGGTCAGAGACGAATACCGCGCCTCGTTCATAATGAACTCGCGATAATCGGTCGTCGGCTCCTTGCTGTCCATCGAGAACGGGTTCTTGCCCTCCGCCTTGAGAGCCGGGTTGAAGCGGAACATATTCCAGTAGCCGCAATCCACAGCCTTCTTCATCTCGGCCTGGCAGTTGGTCATGCCGCCCTTGATGGAGTGCATCTCGCAGGGAGCATAGCCGATGATGAGGGACGGGCCGTGATAAGCTTCAGCCTCGGCAAT
>CALDHV010000027.1 GCA_937902305.1 uncultured Clostridia bacterium | reverse complement strand
TGCAGGAAATGCTGGCCCGGCTGAAGACAGCCGCGGACGCGAACGATGACGAGCTGGCGCGGGAGACACTGCACCGTGTGGTGCCGACCTTCCGGACGCCGGAGCAGGTGAATGCCGAGGCGGAAAGCGTGATGCGCGGCCTGCGCGCCGGTGAAAGCGCGACATAAGAAACTGTATTTTGTTGAGATGTGGTTTTTGGTTCTCCCCGGACTACAAGATGTTGTGGTCCGGGGAGAATTTTTTGATTGGCCGGAAAATGACAACAGGCAGTGTTTTGGGCGGAAATGCAATCCTTCGGACCTTTTTCAAACAGTTGACCTGCAAACGAAAAATCACGAAAATATACCATATCTTGTATATATCTGCATTTTACCTTTCTATATATTGACTTAGTCGTAGGCTCGTGGTATAGTATCCGTGCTTACCCGTTTGGGGAGAAAGAATAAGGAATCCGATGAACAGAGTACCCACGCAACGGAGGTTTTTTTTATGTACAGGGTTAAGAAAAGAGACGGAAAAGTAACCGAATTCGAAGTCAGCAAAATCACCACAGCCATTACCAAGGCTTTTGAGGCGCTTCATAAACAGTATCATCCCGACGTGATCAACATGCTGGCCCTGCGTGTGACGGCCCAGTTTGAAGAAAAGATCCGCGATGGGCTGATCGCCGTGGAAGATATCCAGGACAGCGTGGAGTCGGTGCTCATCAAGGCGGGCTATGACGACATTGCCAAGGCGTACATCCTGTACCGCCGTCAGCATGAAAAGCTCCGCAATATCGACACGATGCTCAACTACAAGGAGCTGGTCGATAACTACGTCCAGGTCAACGACTGGCGCGTGAAGGAGAACTCCACCGTGACCTATTCGGTCGGCGGTCTGATCCTCCACAACTCCGGTGCCATCACCGCCAACTACTGGCTCAGTGAGGTGTATGACGACGAGATCGGCAACGCGCACCGCAACGCGGATATTCACATCCACGATCTGTCGATGCTGACCGGTTATTGCGCCGGTTGGTCGCTCAAGCAACTTATTCAGGAGGGACTCGGCGGCGTGACCGGCAAGATCACCTCCGCCCCCGCCAAGCATCTGGTGTCGCTGTGCAACCAGATGGTCAATTTCCTCGGCATTATGCAGAATGAATGGGCGGGTGCGCAGGCCTTCTCCTCCTTCGACACCTATCTTGCTCCGTTTGTCAAGGTGGACAATTTGTCCTACTATGATGTCAAGAACTGCATCCAGTCCTTCATCTACGGCGTCAACACCCCCTCCCGCTGGGGTACGCAGGCGCCGTTCTCCAACATCACGCTGGACTGGACGGTTCCGGCTGACCTGGCGGAGCTCAACTGCATCGTCGGCGGCAAGGAAATGGATTTCAAATATAAAGACTGCAAAGCCGAAATGGATATGATCAACAAGGCGTTCATCGAAACGATGATCGAGGGCGACGCCAACGGTCGCGGCTTCCAGTATCCGATCCCGACCTATTCGATCACTCGCGATTTCGACTGGAGCGAAACCGAGAACAACAAGCTCCTGTTCGAGATGACCGCCAAATACGGCACGCCGTATTTCTCCAACTACATCAACAGCGATATGGAGCCGAGCGATGTGCGTTCAATGTGTTGTCGTCTGCGCCTTGACCTGCGTGAGCTGCGGAAAAAATCCGGCGGCTTCTTCGGCTCGGGCGAATCCACCGGCTCGGTCGGTGTCGTCACCATCAATATGCCCCGCATAGCGTTTTTGGCGACCGACGAGGCGGATTTCTACAAGCGGCTTGACCATATGATGGATATTGCCGCCCGCTCTCTCAAGATCAAGCGTACCGTCATCACCAAGCTACTCAATAACGGGCTGTATCCGTATACCAAGCGGTATCTCGGCACCTTTGACAATCACTTCTCCACCATCGGTCTGGTCGGTATGAACGAGGCGGGTCTCAACGCCAACTGGCTGCGCGCCGATATGACCGACGAGCGCACCCAGCGCTTTACCGCCGACGTGCTCAACCATATGCGCGAGCGGCTGTCGGATTACCAGGAGATGTACGGCGACCTGTACAATCTCGAGGCGACCCCGGCGGAGTCCACCGCCTACCGTCTGGCGAAGCACGACAAGGAGCATTTCCCCGGCATCATCACCGCCGCCAAGTCGGAGGACGATTCGCCCTATTACACCAACTCCTCTCATCTGCCGGTCGGCTATACCGAGGACATCTTCTCGGCACTGGATATTCAGGACGAATTGCAGACGCTGTATACCTCCGGCACGGTGTTCCACGCCTTCCTCGGTGAGAAACTGCCGGATTGGAAAGCCGCCGCGACCCTCGTGCGTAAGATCGCGGAGAACTACCGTCTGCCGTACTATACGATGTCTCCGACCTATTCCGTGTGTAAAAACCACGGTTACCTCGCCGGCGAGCAGTATGTCTGCCCTGATTGCGGCGAGCGGACGGAGGTGTACAGCCGCATCACCGGCTACTACCGCCCGGTGCAGAACTGGAACGACGGCAAGAGCCAGGAGTATAAGGACCGTCGGGTGTATAATATCGCGAACTCCCATCTGACCCACAGCGCGCCGGTCGCCGCGGCGGAAAAGGTTGCCGACGAGCAGATAACTATCATTATCGTCGAGAAAAGATGCTTTTGCCCGCGGAAAGCCCATATGCACAGCATGACGGGCAGAATAAGAGCGGGTGCGCCGAGCAGTCCGCAGATAATGCCGTTGACAAATTTCCCGACTACTCCGAGCTTGCCCGGGATAACCAGGCAGAGCAGGACGAAAAGCGAGAGGATGGCGATGAAAAACGGCACCCACTGGGCGCGCACGGACTGTGCCGCGCGTTCTTCCTTCTTGGATGTTCGAGATGTTTTTTTAGCGGTCTTTTTCTTTTTTGCAGTCTTTATATTTTTCATC
>CALDHV010000026.1 GCA_937902305.1 uncultured Clostridia bacterium | reverse complement strand
CATCATCTTTGTTGCTGCGCTTTCAGGTGACAATCCATTCATTTCAACAAAATCTGGTTCAAAAGTTCAGAACTATGCTGTAAAAGCTGCATACAACTTCGGTGCTGGAAATGCTGCCGTATATCGACTTCAAGCCGGATGTCATCCATTGCAATGATTGGCAGTCCGCGCTGACACCGCTGTATTATTCGCTGTATTATGCGACCCGCCCCGGCTTTGAGGGCATCAAAACGGTCTTTACCATCCATAATATCCAGTATCAGGGCAAATACGGTATGGAATTGCTTGAGGATGTGATCGGTGTACCGCAAGGATGCCGCCAAATGGTGGAGTTTGACGGCTGTGTCAACTATATGAAAGCGGCGATCGAAACCGCCGACTGCGTGACCACCGTCAGCCCGACCTATGCGCAGGAGATTCTCGACCCGTGGTATTCGTGGGGCTTGGATCCGATTCTGCAGGCGCGGCGGTGGAAGCTCAACGGTATTCTCAATGGCATCGACACCAAGCGCTATGACCCCGCGACCGATGAGGCGCTGTTTACCAATTATTTCATAGATACGGTGGCAGAGGGAAAGGCGGCGAATAAGGCGGCATTGCAGGAGCGACTCAATCTGCCGCGCCGTCCCGAGGTGCCGATGATCGGTATGGTGACGCGTCTTGCCTCCCACAAGGGGCTGGATCTCGTCAAGTATATCGTGGATGAGCTGTTACAGCGGGATGTCCAATTGGTCATCCTCGGCTCGGGCGAGTGGATATATGAGAACTTTTTCCGCGAGCTTGCCGAACGGTACCCGGAAAAGTTCAGCTATTGCATTGGCTTTGTGCCGGAGCTGGCGCAGAAGATCTATGCCGCGGCGGACATATTCCTGATGCCGTCCAAAAGCGAGCCGTGCGGTCTGGCGCAAATGGTCGCCTGCCGCTACGGGACGATCCCCGTCGTGCGGGAGACCGGCGGACTTAAGGACAGCATCCGCGATGCCGGAGACGAAAACGGCTTTGGCTATACCTTCAAGAGCTACAACGCCAGCGATATGCTCGGTGCGATCGACCGGGCGCTCGGCGCGTACGCCAACCCGGAGTTCTTTGCCTCTCTGCGCCGCCGGTGTATGGAGGAGGATTTCAGTTGGGGTCGCTCCGCCAACGAATATATCCGACTGTATAAGTCGCTGATCAAGGGATAAAAACAGAGAAAACGCCGGTCGTCTCAACCGAGACGACCGGCGTTTTATTTTGCCGTGCTTATTGCTTTTGCAAAACCTCATCGAGGGTCGGGATGGATACCGATGCACCCATCCGGGAGGCGGTGATCGACGCGGCAAGCGAGGCGAGGTGCATCGCCTGTGCGATCGGCTTGCCTGCCGCGACCGATGCGAGCAGAAACCCGGTGAAGGTGTCGCCGCAGGCGGTGGTATCGACTGCCTTGGTTGGGAAAGCGGCTTGCCGTATCCGTGCTTCGCGGTCGGCATACAGCGCGCCGTCGGCGCCCAGCGTCAGCACGACGCGGCAGGCGGGATAGCGCTGTAAAAGCGCATCGACGATTTCCTGTGGCTCGTTTTTGCCGGTGATACCGGCACCCTCGATCTCATTGAGAATGAACCAGTCGATTTGATCGAGCGGCAGGGCGGTGATGATCTCATTGAACGGGGAGGGGTTGAGCGCGATCTGCATTTTCCGTTGCCGGGCGATGCGGATCGGGGTCGCCGGGTCGTTGATCTCATTCTGCAACAGCAGGATGTCCCCGGGCTGTGCATCCGCCAACGCCTGCTCGATGAAGTCCGGCGTAAAGCGGTAATTGGCGCCCGGAAACAGCAGGATGCTGTTTTGCCCGCTTGCTTCGACCTGAATGATCGCGTGCCCGGAGGCGCCGTCCGCCGTTTCGACAAAGGTGGTATCCGCACCGGCTTCGTTCAGAATATCCGCGAGGAATGTCCCGTCCCTGCCGATGAACCCGGCGTGGATGACCGATGCGCCGGCGCGGGCAAGCGCGACCGACTGATTGAGCCCCTTGCCGCCCGGAAATTGCTCCATTTTGGCGGATGCCACCGTTTCACCGGGGCGGACGATGGTATCGACTGCGTACACGTAGTCGATATTCAGTGAGCCGATATTGTAGACTCTCATTGATTTATTGCGCTCCTTTGTTGATGGCGTCCTCTGCCTCTGCTTGGATGGTTTCATCATAGGATAGGAGCGGCTTGACGACCTTGCACCGGACGTGCCGGTCAACGTAGTTACGTGTGATCTTGGTGACCAGCGGGCAGAGCGTTGCCACGCCAATGAGGTTGGGAATCATCATCAATCCGTTAAAGGTGTCCGAAATATCCCACGCGAGGGAGGAGGACATCAGTCCGCCGATGCTGATCATCAGCACGAAAACAACATTATAGACCGGGACAGCTTTTTCACCGAACAGATACTCGATTGCCTTGGTGCCGTAATGTGACCAGCCGAGCACGGTGGTGAACGCGAACAGGAACAGCGCGATCGCCACGAACTTCTGTCCGATATTGCCCCACGGGAATACTGCGTTGAATGCCGCGGCGACCAGCGTGCCGTCGTCCACGCCCTCGGCAATGATTTTGCCGGTGGAGAGATCGAACACGCCCGAGGTGAGCACGATCAGCGCCGTCATCGTGCAGACGACGATGGTATCGGCAAATACCTCGAAGATGCCCCACATACCCTGCAAGACCGGCTCCTTGACATTGGAGTTGGAGTGCACCATCACCGATGAGCCGAGACCGGCTTCATTGGAGAAGCAACCGCGCTTGAAGCCCTGCGTGATGACCTTGCTGATGAGATAGCCGAGGATGCCGCCCTCCACCGCGATGGGCTTGAAGGCGGTGACGAAGATCGCCTTGAATGCCGGGAGGATCTGCGCGTAGTTGACGGCGATGATGATGATGCCGCCCACGACATACAGGATCACCATAAACGGCACGACCTTTTCCGCAAAGGAGGCGATGCGCTTGAGCCCGCCGATGATGATCGAGCCGGCAAGCAACATCAGTACAATGCCAATAATGAGCGCGTACAGCGACGAGCCGCCGGGAATCTTGACACTACTCAGGGCAGGGATGTCAAACGCCGAGGTGATATTGGATACGATCTTGTTGGTCTGGCTCATATTGCCGATGCCGAACGACGCAAGAATGGCAAAGCAGGAGAACAGCACTGCCAACACTGAGCCGATTCCTTTGCATCCCTTTTTGGCGCCGAGACCGTCCCGCAGATAGTACATCGCGCCGCCCGACCACTCATTCGCCTTGTTTTTGCGGCGGAAATACAAACCGAGCACATTTTCGGAATAGTTGGTCATCATACCGAAGAAGGCGGCGATCCACATCCAGAATATCGCGCCCGGCCCGCCGAATACGATGGCGGCGGCGACGCCGGCGATGTTGCCGGTGCCGATGGTGGCGGCAAGCGCCGTGCACAAAGCCTGGAATGGCGAGATCGCGCCCTTTTCATCGGTGTGACCGATGACGGACTTGGAAAATATATTGCCAATGGTGGATTTCCACCACAGACGGAGATGGGAAACCTGAAACCATTTTGTACAGCAGGTCATCAGTATGCCCGCTCCGAGCAACAGCACCAATCCGATCTTGACCCATATAAAGTCATTGACGGCACTGTTTATATCGGTGATTTGCTTGATAAACTGCTCCATCAAATATCCTCCTCATACGATGTATTGTTATAAACATAACACATTATAATGTAAATTGCAAGAAAAAATCCCCGAAACAGAAAAAACTTGACAGATTGCGCGGCTGACCGTATCATATATGAAAAGAGAGGAGCGATGAGAGATGAACCAACAGGTGCGCTTTCATAAGCTGGATGAGCGCGCGGTCACACCGACCTACGGCAGTGAGCACGCCGCCGGGGCAGATCTGTATGCGCTGATCGACGGGGCGCTGACCCTTTTGCCGGGGCAGACGACGCTGGTGCATACCGGGCTTGCAATGGAGATCCCGGAGGGCTATGTCGGGTTGATCTGCGCGCGTAGCGGACTGGCGACCAAGCGCGGACTGGCACCCGCCAACAAGGTCGGGGTCATCGACGCGGATTATCGCGGGGAGATCATGGTGGCTCTGCACAATCATTCCGACGCGGCACAGACTGTCGAAAACGGTGAACGCATCGCACAGCTTTTGCTGATGCCGTATCTCACCGGTGTGTTTACCGAGGCCGAGAGACTGACCGATACGGAGCGGGGCGACGGCGGCTTCGGCTCGACCGGGACAAAATGAAAAGGAAGGGGCGTAGGGCGCGTTCACTTAGGGAAAAATAGTCCCCAAATGCGTCTTTTGGCGAATAA
>CALDHV010000025.1 GCA_937902305.1 uncultured Clostridia bacterium | reverse complement strand
GTATCCACCATCACTACTCCATCCGTTAAGCGGCGGCGTACCGGGCGTTTGCGTCGGTTGCTCCGGCCGGTCAGGTGCCGCCTGCGTCGTTTCCGATGCCACCTCGACAGGAGGCTCGGTCGGTTGATCCGTTACCGTGCCGGGCGCTTCCTGCGGGTCATTCTCCGACGTCAACGGTTGGTGTTCATATTGATCATCCATATATAGCACAACCTTTCATTGCGATCATTTTCCGGGAAATAGTATACCGATCATTTGTGACCTCATTTTGAACAAATATCACCGATTTATTGAACAATTCCGGCGGAATACAATTCGACATTTTTCGGCGCCGGGAGCCAGAAGGAAAACTCCGTAAACTCGCCCTCGACGGAGCGTACCGCAATTTCCCCGTGATGCAGATCAATAACCGTTTTCACAATATATAATCCCAAGCCGACCCCGTTTTTATCCAAGCTACGGGAGCGGTCGCTCTTATAAAATCGCTCGAAAATCTGCGGCATTTCGGACGGCGGTATTCCGGCACCCGTGTTGCGGATCGCGCAGTAGGCGCGCCCATTTTCCCGCCACAGACGGATGTCGATGTCGCCGCTCTCATTGGTGAACTTGATCGCATTATCCAGCAGATTATACAACACCTGACCGATCAGATCATAGTCACCGTCGATTTCCAGCGGCTCACAATCCTCCAGCCCGGATATGCGGATATTCTTTTTTTCAATGCGTTGCTCGGAGGCAATAAGGACGTTGCCGACCGCCTCCGCCAAATCCATCCGTACCGTGTTTAGCTTTAGCTCGCCGCTGTCGATGCGAGAAAGATCCAGCATACTGCGAACAAGGCGCGACAGTCGCTTGACCTCATCGGAAACAATCTTCATATAGTGCGCTTGCTTTTCCGGTGGGATGGTACCATCAAGGATGCCGTCAATAAATCCGGCAATGGTGGTCATCGGCGTTTTCAGCTCGTGGGAAACATTGGCAATAAAACTGCGTCGCATCGTTTCCAGCGAGGACAGCGAAACCGCCATACTATTCAGTGCTTCGCCAAGCTCGGCGACCTCATCCTTACCGCGTACCGAAACACGCGCGCCGAAATCGCCGACCGCAAATCGCCGTGTCGCCGCCGCCATCTGTCGCAGAGGACGCACAAAACGGTAGGTCAGTGCGTATACGATCGCGACCGACAGCAAAAATGCACCAAGTGCGGAAAGAAGATAGACCTTGATATTATCCCGCAGAATCTGAAACGCCGTCGTTGCCGGCGTGGAAACGACTACAAATCCAATAGTATGATTGTTGATACGGATGGGCGTCGCGGCATTATATCGCCGCCCGGGAAAAAGGTCGTTGAGGGTGCTGATCTCAAAATACGGTCTTTCAACTTTTTTCACAATCTCTTGCAGATTGTCGGTACCAATAAATACCGGATTGTGCCCATCCGAGCCAAGCAAAACTTTCCCGTTTGTATCGGTAACAAGCACCGTCGCGTCAATGGCATTGGCATAAAGCCGCAAAAGCGGTGACAAAGAGTTCTGGTCGATTTGAAAATATGCCGTTCCGCCGATGATCGCCGTTTCGGTCGCAACGGTCTCGGTATGTTGGGCAATGCTGATCGCATTTTCCACCAATGTCGCTTCCTTATCCTCCGCCAATGAGCGGGTAAACAGCAAGATCTGAAATACCGTCATCACGAAGAACGAAGAAACGATGATCAGCGATACGATGGAAAAATACTTGGCAAAAACACTTTTGAACATAGCACGCCTCCGTTTTATTTGGCAGGCTCGCGCACCTCAAACTTATATCCGACGCCCCAAACCGTTTTGAGCGACCAATGGTCGGAAATACCCTCTAATTTTTCGCGCAAACGCTTGACATGGACATCCACGGTACGGCTGTCACCGTAGTATTCAAAGCCCCAGACCTCGTCAAGAAGCTGGTCGCGGGTATACACGCGGTTGGGGTTGCTCGCCAGATGATAGATGAGCTCCATTTCCTTAGGCGGTGTATCGACGGTTGCTCCGTTGACACGAAGCTCGTAGTTTTCCATATTGATGTACAGACCGTCGTATTCGACGATGCGGCTTTTTTTCGCCTCGCTGATACCACTGCGGCGCAATACCGCCTTGATGCGGGCGATGACCTCCTTTGTCTCAAACGGCTTGACAATATAATCATCCGCGCCGAGCTCCAGCCCCAGCACCTTATCGAATACCTCGCCCTTGGCGGTCAGCATAATGATGGGACATTGCGATTTTTTGCGTATCTCGCGACACACCTGCCAGCCGTCCAGCTGTGGCATCATCACATCCAGTAAGATCAAATCGGGACATTCCTTATCAAATGCGGACAGCGCATTCATCCCATCCTTGGCGATGATGGTCTCAAAGCCTTCCTTATCCAAATATAAACGGAGTAACTCACAGATATTAGCGTCGTCATCTACGACCATAATTTTAATTCCGGGCATAGACATCCCTCCCTTGTTCCTATTCTATCACGCTTTATCGGCGGTTGTATGAACAGAAAATAAACGATTTATAGCAAAATCTTTTCCATCAGCGTATTGGAAAGCAAAAATCCGGCACGGGTCAGGCGCAATCCATCCTCATCCGCCGTAACAAGCTCACGCGGCAAACGGGCGGCACGTTCTGCCCATTTCTCCGGGAACGGCGCACCGAAACGCGCGGCATATTCCTGTCGGTCGATCCCTTGCGTCAGACGCAGACGAAGCATCCCATACTCCTCCGGTGTACCGGGCAACAGGCGGGTATCGTCCTCCGTCATCGGCTCGCATCCGTCCATAAAAGCCCGGATGTCGCGCGGATAGGAAAAGCGTCTGCCGCCGATATAGGAGCTTGCCGCCGGCCCCAAGCCGAGATACGGACGACCGTCCCAATACTTGAGATTGTGTCGGCTTTCAAAGCCCGGTTTGGCGGTATTGGAAATCTCATATTGCCGATATTCCGCACGGTCAAGCGTTTCCATCACCGCAGAATAAATATCCGCAACCTCGTCATCCTCCGGGAAAGTCAGCGTCGTTGCGCTGTACGGCGTAGACGGCTCGATTTTCAGCATATAGGCAGAAATATGCTCTGCACCGAGCTCGACCGCCGTCCGGGCGGAATACAGTGCGCTTTCCCGTGTTTGCCCGGAAATACCGAGCATCATATCCAACGACAGATTGCGTATGCCCGCGTGACGGGCATCGGTAACGGTGCGCCGGACATCCTCCGGGGTGTGCCGCCGTCCGAGACGACAAAGCTCATCGGATACGGCGGACTGCATCCCGAGCGACAAGCGGTTTCCGCCCGCCGCGACAAACGCCTCTAATGTCGAGCGCAAATCGTCAGCGGGATTAGCCTCTATTGTAATTTCGGGAGTGTCAGCAGAGGAAACAAAAAAGTAACGGTCGGCGGCATTCAACAGTTTTGTCAGCCGTTTTCCGCCAAGCAAAGCAGGCGTTCCGCCGCCGAAATAAACGGTATCGACACAAAAATCGGCGCGGGCGCTCCAACGCTCCATCGCACGTATCAGTGCCGCAACATAGGTGTCCGCATCATCATCGTTCCAGCCGGAAAATGAATAGAAATCACAATACGGGCATTTGGAGAGACAGAATGGGATATGGATATACAGTCCGATTTTTTCCATAAAGCCTCCCCTACCGTTTTAACCGACGGCGAACATAGCGCGCCGCCCTGCCCGGCAGAAAGACAAGAAAGAGAAGAAAACGACGAAACGGCAACAGTCGATGCCACAGAGCGACGCGACGCCGATATGCCGGATCATCGCAGGAAACGCGCTTTCCGCGAATAATAAACGCCTCTGCGACGGCAAGGATTTGTTCAGGCATAATGTCGGTCTCTGTGACGGTCTGCGCATCCCCCAAAAGCGTGTAGGAAATTGCCCCGTTTTCGCGGTGAACTTCGATCACGCGATGAAGCACGAGTGAGCCGTTCTTCCGCTGAAAAAACGGCACATCAAAACGATTTATGGCATAGGGATCGGCTTTTTTCAAAATGACCCGATCGCGTCCGTCACGCAAAAAAGGCGCCATACTGTTCCCGGTTACCGTCAGTATGACCGACTGATCCTGCTCAATGCAGGAAAGGATAATCGGCAAAAGAGTATTGATGGAAACACGTACGGATGACGGCGCGGAATACGGCTTTTTCATGCGAGCACACCGACCTCATTGAGTCGGTCGATAAACGCGTCCACATCCGCTGCAGCACGTGCTTCATCCACATCATATTCATCAAGGAGTGCGGCAATGAGCGCATCTCTGTCCGTCTCCTGCGCCAGCTTGCTCCAGAGAAACGCGCCCGTGTCATTCAGTGTAATGATGCAACGAAAATCCACCGTCTGCGCACCGACCGGGACAACGACGGTATCGTTTCCGAGCTGACGAAGAATAAAACCGTGTTTGATTTTCATATCTGTATTTCCTTTCCTGTTAGGCTAACCTTGTGGGAATATAGTCCGGTACACCGCATCGACCGCTTTTTGCGTCGGTGTACAGGTGAGCATATAAATCGGACATTGCTCCAGTAATCGTTGCGCAAAATCCACCATTTTTTCGCCCAGTCCCTCATCATAATAAGGACGCAAGACTTGTCCGATGAGTTGATACATCGCTTCGACCGGATTTAGCCGCCGTATGGCATTGCTGTTTCCCTGCTCCAAAAACACGATGGCATTGAGCGTAATATCGGTGTTGGTGTTCAGCGCAGTTTTTCCGCTCCACGGTGTACCGCACAACTGCGGCTTTCCATCACGGAAAATGATGGCGGGCTTGTCGTCATTGATGATCGTCACATCGTCGTCGAAGCGTTCCTTCCACAAGCCGACGTGAGTGGATTTGCCCACCCCGGGATCGGCGGAAAAGGCAATACCCGTGCCGCGAAAGGCGATCGCCGAGCTGTGCAGTACGCCCCCGCCAAACATCGCCAGCCGGTTTTGAAACATCGTTCCCGTATACACATACTCCCAATCGGTAAGCGTAAGCGCATCGGTTTTGCGTTCCTTCCACAAATAAATCTCAACATCCGCGTAATCGGGGGTGTAAATGAACAAAAAAGGTATCGGTGATCTGTCATTCACACGGGTATACCGCGCAAGCCTACCGTCATCAAGACGCACGACTGTGGCGGAATTGATCTTTTGCACCGTCTCCCCATTTGGCTCGATAATACAATCTGTCCGCACCGTACGCATCGTCATCACCGCCGGGCGATCATCGTTCCTGCGATAGGCGGCAAATCGCCGATCAAAAAACTCATGGTCGGCACTTTCCACCTGAATGGGCAAGCCCGCAATACATAGATCCGTCATACGCACCTCGTTATTCGGCAACGCCGTTCATCAGTCGTTTGGCAACGGCGATCATTTCGT
>CALDHV010000024.1 GCA_937902305.1 uncultured Clostridia bacterium | reverse complement strand
TAACTTAATTTCTTATTTTTTGAGAAAAATGTTACCCATCATTGACGACTGTACACAGACTGTTTAGGCTTTACTCTCTCTTTTTTTGACACCCTATAAAGAAATGTGATATATTGATTATGAGGTGAGGATAATGCTTGACCATTTATCGAAAATATTCAGATCGCAAAAAACGCTATGGATCAGTTTTATTGTTGCCATAGTGAGCACATGCTACCTTTTCCTGAGAAACATTGTGTTTCAAAACAAAGACTTTGGTGATTGGTGTGATACGGCGTATTTTTCTGTCCTCGTTATCATTTACTTGGCTATCATACTTTACACCTTTACAAAGCATAACGAAAACTCGATGAAACCGGCAACTGGTATGCTGTTGGGTGTTATTACTTTTCAAGCGGTCAGCGCATTTGTTTATAACATTGTTGATCCGGACGTTTTTAAGCAATATTTGACTGCCGGAGCGTCTGGGTACATTTCGCTTGCGTTAGATTCTATGCAATTCTTATTTGCTTTGGTATTCTGTTTTAATCACATTGCAATCAGCTCCGGGCATCAAAGTAATGCACGCAATGCCAAATTGAATGTGCTGTTGTGTCTGCTATTGTTGATCGACTATATTTTGCAGGTCGTTGTATCGGCTTTCATATTTTCGGTAGAAAAAGTGATCTATTACGTTGCGTTTTATCTTGTTTTGTTTATGGCGCTTTGCACAGTGGTCAGTGTGGAGGTAAAGCTGGATTATTTCCGTTGCCTTCGTGCGCAAAATAGTGAGAAAAATTGACTTTTTGCACCGTTTACAGATTGATCGTAAAAACTCCTGTTCATCGGGAACGTGTTCTGAAGGATATTGTTTCAAATAACAAAGATACCCGTTGAAAATCAGCGGGTATCTTTATTGTATAATGATTTTGTTTCACTGCGGTAGGCGGACGGCGTTTGCCCGATATAGGCTTTGAAAACCCGGTTAAAGTAGGCGATGCTGTTATAGCCCGATAACTGCGCTACGGCGGTAACGGGGCAGTCGGTCTGCAACAGCCGTTTGGCAATGCGGATGCGTTCGCGGTTGATGTATTCCCGCAGAGAACAGCCGGTTTCCCGGCAAAACAGACGACCGAGATACGCCTCGTTGTAGGAAAAGAGCCGCGCGACGGATGCAACCGTGATGTCATATGGGGCGTTTGCCCGGATGTATTGCCGGATGTTCCGGATAAGCGGGCTTTCTCCGGTCGGTTCCTCGGGGTATTTTTCCAACAGGTATCCGATATAATCCTCAATAAGGTCAGCCATTTCCCGACATCGGTCGAGGGCGTAGTCTTTTTCCATCGTGTCAAGCGGCAGAGGTGTATTCTCCGCACGGTCTTGCAGACGCGCTTCCCCTGCGGGGGTCAGAATGTTGCCGATGCGCAGGACGCAGACCGGCTTGCCGTCCTGATCGACCGGCAGATGCTCGCGTCCCTTCCGCCAGGTGAGGCCGTCGTCGTCCGAATAGGCGCACGAGAGGCGTCCGAACCCGAAGCCCTCCGGCGACGCGGACGAATGGCGGGCGAGCGGCAGGACGATGCGTCCGGACTTAAGCCGCAGCGCACGGGC
>CALDHV010000023.1 GCA_937902305.1 uncultured Clostridia bacterium | reverse complement strand
AGACGGTCTTAAACCGCAATATAACATAAATTTGACCCATAGCCCTGCACGATGTTTCGAAGCTGTTAAAATCACATATCTGCGCTCCACAGGCGTCAATGCTCTGCGTGTTTTCGCCGTCAGCACCACCTTTACCGGCATCAATACGCTCATCACCGCTTATTGGCAGGCGATCGGTCGCGCGCGGCTTGCCGCCATGATGTCGATTTTGCGCAACTGCTTGCTGATGCTGGCGATCGGCTTTCTGTTCATCGGCAGGATGGCGATTAACGGCTTGTCGCTGACCTATGTTTGCACGGAAGCGCTGTGCGCGGCTTCTATGCTGGTGATCATGCGTTTCGGCAGCTCCCGCACCTATTTGGATAAGCATTACTGTCAGACCGGTCGTTTTTTTGAGAACCATTACATTATCCAGACGGAAAGTATGGAGCAGATATCCGCCGATCTGTCCCGCATCTGCGAGGAATGGGAGATCGACCCGAAGCGGTCATTCATGGTCAACCTGATCGTGGAGGAGCTTTTGCTCAATATCATCAAGTTTGGCTTGGAGGAGAAAGGCAAGGAACGGTATATCAATGTCAAACTGCTGGAAAAGGGCGATAATTACGGATTGCGCATCCGGGATAACGTAAATACCTACAACCCGTTCGAATCGGACGGCGACGATATTGACAATGGTGTGTTGACACTGATAACCAAAAAGACGAAATCGTACTATTATCAGCGTAAGCTGGTATTCAATTATCTGTTTTTGGAAGTTTAATCAGGGTAGAGACGCATGAATCAGTTTATTTTTCAAGAGCAACAGGAGCTTGTGCGGCTGGATACGCAGAACCGCCTGATGTACGAATACGAATACCCGGTTATCCGCGATTGCCTGCAAGGGAAAAGCGACCTGAAGGTGCTGGACATCGGGTGCAATGACGGGCGGAATACCGTGACGTATTTTTCCGAAAAAGAGGTATCCCGCGTCATCGGCATTGAGTATAACGAGGAATTGGTGCTCAAGGCACAGAAAACCTACGGTAACGACCGCTTTTCCTTTCATCTCCACGATGCCGAGGCATCGGATTTTTCGGCTTTCGTTGAGCGGATTATGGCGGAAAACGGCATCGAGCGGTTTGATGTGATCTATT
Organism: uncultured Clostridia bacterium; assembly: GCA_937902305.1. Taxonomy (GTDB): domain Bacteria; phylum Bacillota; class Clostridia; order Oscillospirales; family Acutalibacteraceae; genus UBA5905. The sequence continues at coordinate 2,382 of CALDHV010000023.1, read as the reverse complement.
TGTCGTTTGTGCTGATGCATTTGAGCGATCCCGTTTCGTTTTTGAAGCAGATCCGTTCTTTTCTGGCACCGGATGGGATACTGTTGATTTGTGAGTCGTATGATACCGCCACCGCGCTCACGCCCGATCCCGACTGCTTGCTGGACGGCTTTTTGGCGGCGCTGGCGTATGATATTTATGCCGGCAACCGTACTGTAGGGGCGGCGCTCCCGGATATGCTCAAGGAGAGCGGTTATACCGATATGTGTACGGCACGCGAGGCGATCATTGCCCACCCGGACGATCTGAAGAAGAAAGAGGATATGTTTTCGGTCTTCTTTTCCTATCTCGGGGAGGACTTGATGCTGTTGCAATCCTTGCACCCGCAGGAATCCTGCTATGGCGAGCAGTTGATCTGGCTTTCCGGCCACTACGACGCGTTGCACGATGCCGTATTGAAGCGGGATACACGCTTTTCCATCGGCATTCGTGTGCTGGTTTGCAGGAAAGGGGAGGGCTGAATGGAAGAAAACGGCTTGATCCGCGGCGGGGACGGTACGCTGTACCGTATTCGCCCGTTGCGTGCCGAGGATGTGGAGGAGATCGCGGCATTAAGCGATTACTGCGTGGGCGTGAATATGTACCCTCGGGAAATGCTGTATTCTCTTGTTGATCGTCCGGATCACTATTTTTACGTGTTGATTAATGAGGAGAACCGGATCATCGGCTACTATTATCAGTATCTGACCGATACCGAGGGAATGGTGGCATATTCCAAGCTGACGCCGGAGCAATTACACGATATGTGCCCGAAGCCGCACCCTGTTTTCGCCAATATGAAGGCGCTGGGGCTGGTCGATGAATACCGGAACAAAAAGCTGTCGGTGCCGATCTTGGAGTTTGCGGTCGAGCGTTTGCGTGCGCTCGGCGCGGATGTGGCGATCGCCACCTGCTGGAAAAAGGGAGATACGGTTCCGATGAGCCACCCTTTTGAATATATCGGGTTCCGTTGCTACGCAATCACCCAGCTTGTTTGGTATGATGTCCCCGATCTGTACTGCCCCTATTGCCGCGGTCGTTGTCGCTGTGACGCCGCGAATTATTATAAAATACTGTCAAAGGAGTAGGCAAAAATGAAGATGAAGCTGTTGCCCAAGTTTATTCTCTCGCTCGCCGTTCTCGGTATTGTGCTGACGGTCGTTATTTCCTTCTTCAGTTACAGAAACTCGAGAACCTATCTGGAGGATATGTATGCCGAACACGTGACGGTCGGCGCCAAGTCCATCGCCTCTATGATCCCGTTGGACGATGTTAAGACGATCATTGCCGAGGGCATCAACGGACAGGACATCCACTTCATTCGCCAGTTCGGCAGCTACAAGGTGGCCGGCGGCAGCGGGACCGTCATCTTCCGCGGCAACTGCGACCTCCGGCTCAGCAACTCCGGCGCGAATTATCCGGGCGTTGACAATTCGAACCGCGGCTCCTATCTCATATCGAAGAGCGCCAGCCAGATCCAGTGGGACTACACGGGCGATCTGGTGGTGGACGAAAACGGATGGCTGCTGGTTGACGGCGACGACCTGTTACCTTACGGGCAGGGCAAGGGTGGCATTCGTCTGGAAGGCACGTCGGCACTCGACCTGAACGGGTTTCGCGCAAAGGTCAATTCGCTCGTCGCCACGACGACGGCGGACGGTTCCGAGACGAAGGTCACGAACGTGACGGACAAGGTGGGCACCAAGGTTTCGACGCTCGTCTTCGGCGCGGACGACATGGACGGCGTCTTCAGCGCGTTTTGCTGCAAGAACGTGAACGTCGAGAAGATCGGCACGGGCACGCTCGTCGTCTCGAACGTGACGATGGAGGGCACGCTGACCGTCAAGGCGGGCAGGGTGAAGTTCATGGGGCGAAACAAGATTCCCAATCTGATTCTCGAAGACGGTGCGGAAGTCGAGGGCGGGTTTGACCTTTCGACGGACAGCCTCAAGCGCGTGCAGACGGGCGGCGTGTCCGGCGAACGCGTCGTTTTCGTGCAAGATGCGGACGGCGAAACCCTCCTGCGCGCCGGCGACGAGTTAAGCGGCATGAAGTTCGACGTGAAGGGCGGTTCCGTGCGCTTTGCCGGCGACTGTGCGGACAAGTTCTGGCGGTACACGCTCACGTCCGGCATGTCCACCGGCAGCGGCACGCTCGGCAATGTCGTCATCGAGCAGAGCGCGATGTGGCTCTGGCCGAGCAACTACACGGTGGTCAGTTCGGCGTCCGCCGATTACCGGAACACCCAGACCTATGGGATTGTCACCAACAGCGCGGCGGAGCAGGCGGCGATCACCTCGCCGTCGCAGCTTGCCGAAGGCCGTTGCATGGCAGAACCTGCCGGACTTGTCTGGCAGTACGACA
>CALDHV010000022.1 GCA_937902305.1 uncultured Clostridia bacterium | reverse complement strand
CGCTCCGCTTTTTACGCGAAAATGTCGCCCGCTATCCACAATACGGCGTAGATGTGCGGCAGGCGGATGTGTTGACCGATGACGGCGCTTTTCCCGGGGAATATGATGCGGTCGTCGCCAATCCGCCGTATATCCCCACCGGTACACTGGACGGGTTACAGCGCGAAGTGCAGTTTGAGCCGCGTATGGCACTGGACGGCGATACGGACGGACTGCTATTATCGCGCCATCGCCGCTCGTTGGGTCGCACACCTGCGCGTGGGCGGTTTTTGTGCCGTCGAGGTGGGCTACGACCAAGCAATGGCGGTGCAAAGCCTCTTTGCCGATGCGGGTATGACCGACATTGAAACAGTGTGCGATGCGGCAAATATCGAGCGTGTTGTTATTGGCAGAAAGAAAAATTGAAAATTACCAAACAAATGTTCGGAAAATGCTTGCATTTTGCAAAAAAATGGTTTATAATGTCATCATCAACCCCGGAAACGGGGCATAGGAGGGCGCATTATGGCGACGAAAACGGATAAGAAGAAAGAAGCGGAAAAAGAAGCGGTGAACACCGCGGAACGCAAAAAAGCATTGGAAATGGCGCTGGCGCAGATCGAAAAACAATTCGGCAAGGGCTCGGTCATGCGGCTCGGCGAAAATGTCAAGATGAATGTTGAGGCGATCTCCACCGGCTCGGTCGCACTGGATGCTGCCCTGGGCATCGGCGGCTTGCCGAAGGGACGTATCGTCGAGATCTACGGCCCGGAGGCATCGGGCAAGACGACGCTTGCGTTACACGTTGTCGCGGAAACGCAGAAAAAGGGCGGCGAAGCGGCGTATATCGACGTGGAGCACGCGCTTGATCCTATTTATGCCAAAGCACTCGGCGTGGATGTGGATTCCCTGCTGGTATCCCAGCCCGATACCGGCGAGCAGGCTTTGGAGATTATGGAGGCGCTGGTGCGCTCCGGCGCGGTGGATGTGGTCGTGCTGGACTCGGTGGCGGCGTTGGTGCCGCGTGCCGAGATCGAGGGCGAGATGGGCGATACCCATGTCGGCGTGCAGGCGCGCTTGATGAGCCAGGCGATGCGCAAGCTGGCACCCGTCGTGTCCAAATCAAACTGCCTTGCGCTTTTTATCAATCAGTTGCGTATGAAGGTGGGCGTGATCTACGGCAATCCGGAGGTCACGTCCGGCGGTAACGCGCTCAAATATTATGCCTCGGTGCGTCTGGATGTCCGCCGCACCGAAACGATCAAGAACGGCGCCGACGCCATCGGCTCCCATACCCGCGTCAAGGTGGTTAAGAACAAGCTGGCGCCGCCGTTCAAGCAAGCGGAGTTCGATGTGCTGTACGGCATCGGCATTTCGCGTGACAGCGAGTTGATTGACCTTGCGGTCAAGCTGGAGATCATCGAAAAATCCGGCTCTTGGTTTGCCTATAAGGGCGAGCGGCTGGCGCAGGGACGCGACAATGCCCGCGAGATGTTGCGCAATGATGCGGCTTTGGCGGCGGAGATCGAGGAGCAGGTGCGCGCCAATATCGGCAAGCTGATGCCGGGAGTACGCCCGACGGTGTCTGCGGCTCCCGCCCCGGTGGAGATCCCGCTGGCGGCGGCACCGCAGGTGACAAGCGCGGCGGCAAAGGCGCAGATCGACATCGTGGTAGATGACGAGGACGAATAAGCATTTGTGGTCGGGCAGAGCGGACAGTTTGTCGGCTCTGCCCGGTTTTGCGTAGAAGGGAAGACCTATGAAAATAACAGAGACGCGCGTAATGCGTCGCCATTATGTGCAGGTATTTCTCGATGGCGATGAGGGGACTCTCATCGACCGGCAGACCTTTGAGGACAGCCGTCTGTCGGTCGGCGACGAGGTATCGGACGAGCAATGGGAGGCGTTGCGGGCGCGTTCGGCGTATGATCGCGCGCACAGCCGTGCGCTGTACCTGCTTGGGATGCGAGACTATTCCTGCCGGGAATTGGAGAAAAAGCTCTTGCCGGAGGCGTCGCCGGAGATCGCCGCCGCAGTGGTGGCGCGTTTGCGTGAGGTCGGTTTGCTGGATGATGAAAATTACGCCCGCCGTTTGGCGCGTGATTTTGCGCAATACCGTCAATATCCGCGACGGCGGATTGTGCAGGAGCTATGCCGCCGCGGGGTGGAGCGCTCGATCGCGGAGGCGGCGGTCGAGGACGGCGACAGCGACGATGTGACGCAGGCGGTGACGCTCCTGAGGCGCAAATACGCGCATAAGCTCGCTGACCCCGACGACCGGCGAAGGACGGCGGCGGCATTGGCGCGTCGCGGGTTTTCCTACGCGACGGAGCAAATGGACGCTCCGGTGGAGGAAGATGAGTAAAGTGCAGGATTTTGTGCGGAAAAATCCGCGTAAAGTCTTGCATTATTTTATTAAAAATAGTATACTATGATGAATATTTCCGATTTTTTGTGATCGGAGGATAAGGAATGGTCTGTGATGGCGGTGAAAGTGGGAATGGTGTCGCTCGGTTGTCCGAAAAATCAGATGGACGCGGAGCTGATGTTGGCAAAATTGGAGCAGGCGGGCTATCAGATCACGGCTGACAGCGGATTGGCGGACGTGGTGATCGTCAACACCTGCGGTTTTATTGAAGATGCGAAAAAAGAGTCGATTGACAATATATTGGAGTTTGCTCAACTGAAAAAAGAGGGGCAGATACAGAAGATCATCGTCACCGGCTGTCTTGCCGAGCGGTATCAGCAGGAGCTCGTCAGCGAGATCCCCGAGTGTGACGGGATCTTGGGACTGGGTGCCAACGCCGATATTGTCGCGGCGGTCGAAAAGGCGCTCGGCGGCGAGGAGGTGCGCTCGTTCCCGCCGAAAAGCGCGTGGGTGCTGGACGGCGACCGCTTGCTGACCACGCCGCATTTCTTTGCGTATTTGCGCATCGCGGACGGCTGTGATAATCGCTGTACCTACTGTGCGATACCGCTTATCCGCGGCAATATGCGCAGTCGGCGGTTGGAAACGCTGGTCGAGGAAGCTGAAAAGCTCGTCGCCGACGGGGTGCGTGAGCTGGTTTTGGTCGCGCAGGATACCACCGTCTACGGACGCGATCTCTATGGCGAAAGCCGCTTGCCGGAGCTTCTGCGCCGGCTGTGCCGCATCGACGGACTGGACTGGATACGCCTGCTTTACTGTTATCCCGAGCACGTCACCGATGAACTGCTGACCGTGATGGCGACTGAACCCAAGGTGCTTGCGTATATGGATCTGCCGATCCAGCATTGCAGCGGGCGCATCCTG
>CALDHV010000021.1 GCA_937902305.1 uncultured Clostridia bacterium | reverse complement strand
TTTCTCAAAAGGGTTTCCCTCAATAATAAGCATAAAGTTTCTATATGAGAACAGCGGTTAGGTCGTCTCTTTTTTGGGCACCTCTAATAATTACAGTGAAATAGTAAGTTTTTTGCCGCTTGGTTTATACTCAATAATTTCAACGCCGCAGGTCTTAAAAAGGAAAACAGAAGCCTTTACACTGTTAGTATCGGCATACTTGTTTGAATAGTAGACCACACGCCTGATTCCCGACTGAATTATTGCTTTTGCACATTCATTGCACGGAAATAGAGTCACATAAGCTGTACAGCCTGACAAATTTCCGATATTGCTGTTTAGGATTGCGTTAAGTTCAGCGTGGCAGACAAAAGGATACTTGGTATCAAGTTCGGAATCAGCCTCACGTTCCCACGGCATATCGTCATCAGAACAGCCTGTCGGCATACCGTTATAGCCGACCGACAGGATCTTATTATCACTGCCGACGATGCAAGCGCCGACCTGTGTGCCGGGGTCCTTGCTCCGTTCGGCGGACATCAGCGCAATGCCCATAAAGTAGGCGTCCCAGTTGAGATAATCCGTTCTTTGATCCATTCCGATCCGTCCTTTCTCATTCCCGCATCATAGCGGGCAGTAGCGTTGCATAGGTACGAAAGGCGCTGGGTAATGCGTATTGCTCCCGCAGCCCCGCTTCGGTTGCCCAGACATAGCCGTCCGGGAGCGAAATATCGGGTGCGTCCAGACGGATGCCGTGCATCCGCCATTCGATATGGGTAAACAGATGCTTGCCGTCCGGGAGCGTGTCCGCCGTCGGACGGCAGACTGTGGTAAGCTCCGGCGGGAGCGGGCTTTGCCCCATCGGGGCATTCGGCAACTCCCAAAGCCCCGCCAGCAAACCCGTGGCGGGACGCTTGTGCAATAGCACCCGGCGGGCGCTGTCCAGCACCACCGCCACCGTCCGTTCTTCGACGCGACGCGGCTTTTTCGGGGAGCGCACCGGGAGCTGTTCGGTCAGATCTCCCGCCGACGCAAGGCAAAAATCGCCGAGCGGGCATTGCTCACACAGTGGGCGGGCGTTTGGCAGACAGACGGTCTCACCAAGCTCCATCAACGCCTGATTGAACCGCCCCGGCATATCCTCCGGCATCATCTGTTGCGCGATCTGCGCAAAGTGCGCTTTCGCGCCGGAGGACAGCACATCGGTGTCATCGGCGGTCAGCCGGGAAAGCACCCGCATCACATTGCCGTCCACCGCCGGCACGGGTATGCCGAATGCGATCGACGCGATCGCGCCCGCGGTATAGTCTCCGATGCCGGGCAGAGCGCGTAGTCGGTCATAATCCGCCGGCAGTTCGCCGCCGTATTGCGCACAGAGGATCTGTGCGGCATCCCGCAGATGGCGGGCGCGGCTGTAATAGCCAAGCCCCTCCCATAATTTAAGCAGTTCATCCTCCGGCACCGCCGCAAGTGACGCGACATCCGGTAATCGCCGCATAAACCGTGCGTAGTAAGGGCGCACGGCTTCGATGCGGGTTTGTTGCAACATAATTTCCGATACCCATACCGCGTACGGCGTCGGTGCCGTCCGCCACGGCAGGGGACGGAAATGCTCCGCATACCACGCGCTTAGACGCGCGGCGCATAGGCGTAAAATCGTTTGCTCCATCCTATAACAGACGTTAAGACTATTTCGTTCCGAAGATACGGTCGCCGGCATCGCCGAGACCCGGGATGATATAGCCGATCTCATTGAGCCGGATGTCCTTGGCGGCGCAATAGATCTTGACATCGGGATGCCGTTCGGTGAGCACCTTCAGCCCCTCCGGGACGGCGATGATGCACATAAACTTGATACTGCGGGGATGACGCGCCTTGATCTGGTCGATCGCATCCGCCGCCGAGCCGCCGGTCGCGCACATCGGGTCGAGCACGATCACATCGCGGTCTTCGATGTCGTGCGGAAGCTTGCAATAGTAGGGATGCGGCTGTAAGGTCTCGTGGTCGCGGTACATACCGATGTGACCGACCCGCGCCGCCGGGATCAGCTCCAATGCACCCTCCACCATGCCGAGACCGGCACGCAGGATCGGCACAAAGGCGAGCTTACGTCCGGCAATGACCTTGCTCTTTGCTACGGCGATGGGGGTTTCCACCTCGACCTCTTTGGTCGGCAGGTCGCGGGTTGCCTCGTACACCATCAGCTCAGTGATCTCCTTGATAAGCTCGCGGAACTCCTTGGAGCTGGTCTCCTTGTTGCGCAGGATGGTGAGCTTGTGCTGAATCAGCGGGTGGTCTGCAATAAAGATTTGTTCGGACATTGATAAACGCCTCCATTATTTTAATGCATAAATGCATTTATTCCCGATTTTCGGTTTCCTTTTCCCGGCGGGCGCGCAGTTCGCGCTCCGCCTGCGGCAGACGCAGGTAGCACGGCTGTAACGCGGCGGCGGGGACGGTCTGACCGACGGCAAACATCCGCTCGGCAACCGCCGCGACCCCGGTCGCACACTGATACCGCACCGACAGTGGCGCCAAAGCTACGCCCGGCAGGTCATCCTTAAGAGTAGTATAGCACATTTGCGCGCCGTCGCCAACAAAAATTATCGGCTTCGGCTGCGTTTTCAGCCGATTTTTGAGTTCATCAAGCGAAATTGCCTCATCCGGGGTCTGCCGGACAAGCGCACCCGCCCTGTCGGTGGCAAAAAGGGCGGTATAAACCTGCTGACAGCGGGCATCCATCACACAGCATACGGTGCCGCCGATCGGTAGACCGCGAAAGACTTCCGCCATTGCCTCCAGCGTGGATACGGCAATGCAAGGCTTGCCGGCGGGGAACGCCAGTCCCTTGATCGCCGCGACGCCGATGCGTACCCCGGTGAACGAGCCGGGCCCGACGCTGACCGCCAGCGCATCGGGATCGTCAGCGGTTTTGCCGGTCACGGCGAGCAGATGCTCGATCATCGGCATCAGCGTTTGGCTGTGGGTCAGCCCCGTGTGGGAATAGTCCGCCCCCAGCACCTTGCCGTCCTGCACCAGCGCGCAGGATACCGGCGTTGCCGAGGTATCGACCGCCAAAATCAGTGCCATTCTCATTTCCTCCTGTTAGGCTAACTTTGCTCGCGGATGATGCACCGGCAGTTTTCCTCCGGTGCGGAAATGCGGATGCGTATCGCGTCCGCCGGGAGCGCCCTTTCGATGTTTTCGCTCCACTCGATGACCAATATCGCGCCGGAGTCCAAATAATCGAAAAATCCGGTGGTATACAGATCGTTCCAATCGGTGATGCGGTACATATCAAAGTGGACGAGCGGCGGTTGACCGCCGTAGTCGTGTACCAGAGAAAAGGTGGGGCTGGACACCTCGGCATCCGGCGTAAGACCGGCGGCGATGCCGCGCACCAGTGCGGTTTTGCCCATACCCATTCCGCCGTACAGTGCGACCACCGTGCCGGCGTGAAGCTCGCCCGCCAAACGCTTGCCGTACGCTTCGGTTTCGGCGACAGAATGGGAAATAAACTCCGTCTGCACGGCGATGCCCTCCTTTTTCACGCATACTTTTTGTCATTTTACCATAAAATCATAAAATATCCAAGTAAAACTTGCAACTTTTTGAAAAAAACAGTATAATAGCGGAAAGATAGTCTCGAAAGGAGGGGTCGCCGTGCAAAAAGCGGGGCTGAAAACGAACTTGCTGTCGCTGGTGCGGTATTCCAACAAACGCTTGATACTGTTGTGCGCGGCGGCATCGCTCTTCGGCATGGTGCTTGTCTCGGGAATTATCGGCACCGGGTCCTCAGGCAACGATCTGCGCGGCATCCTGTACGGTCTCGGAGCCGCCGCCCTGTACTCCGCGGTG
>CALDHV010000020.1 GCA_937902305.1 uncultured Clostridia bacterium | reverse complement strand
GCGTCCGACTGCTGGTCGTGCCGACGGCGATCCCCCGCCCGCCGCGCTCGCGGGTGCGGTTGATGATTGCGGCGTTTTCGGCATTCAGCTCATAATGCTCCGCGTGCATCTTGTGGTCGGTGATCTCGTCCTCCTTGACCGGGCGGAAGGTGCCCAATCCGACGTGCAAGGTGACAAACGCCGTTTCGATGCCTTTTTCGCGGAGCTTATCCAGCAGGGCGGGGGTGAAATGCAGACCGGCGGTCGGCGCGGCGGCACTGCCCAGCTCGCGGGAATAGACCGTTTGATACCGCTCCCTGTCCTGCAATTTCTCGTGGATGTACGGCGGCAGAGGCATCTGCCCGATGCGGTCGAGCACCTCGTAAAAGCTCCCCTCATAGACGAAATGCACCAGTCGGTTGCCGCTGTCCAGCACCTCCAGCACCTCAGCGGTCAGCAGACCGTCCGCGAAAACGATGCGGTCGCCGGGCTTGGCACGGCGACCGGGGCCGGCAAGTACCTCCCAGCGGTCGTCTCCGTGCGGGGTGAGCAACAGTAGTTCCACCTCGGCGCCGGTACCCTCCCGGCGTCCGATGATCCGCGCCGGCATTACCCGGCTGTCGTTGAGCACCAGGCAATCACCCGGGTTCAAATAGTCAATAATATCATAAAAGTGCCGGTCGGTGACTTCCCCGGTTTGCCGGTTTAACACCAGCAGGCGGGAGGCATCCCGCGGCTCGATGGGGGTTTGGGCGATCAGCTCCTCCGGCAAATCATAGTAAAACTCACTGCGTAACATCACTGTGTCCCTGTCTTTCCTCAATAAATACGGGCGTTTTGTATTGACAAGCAACGGGATTTGGTGCTAAAATGGAAAAAACCGTGCAAAGAACGCCTTTTCCGTTCATTATATACCGGAGGCGGCTTTTTTTCAATGATTTTTTGCTTATTTTTTCGCGTGGAAGGAGTTTCTTTTTATGAAGGTTCGGATTAAAAACTCGGTGGTTAGTCCCCACATCAATATTAGCAGGCTGTAGTGCACGCCATTATTTAGCTTTAGTAAAAAGTCTAAAGAAATTGAAATGACGATTGCGGCTAGTACGATAAAAAGCTGGAGTTTATATAAAAAAGCTTTCTTTTTGAAGAACTTAATCCGGGACATTATGTCGTTTTAGCCTGTTGCACACAAAAGAAGCCAAAATATGGAGATTTTGTTCTGTGGTAAGATTTCGATTATCCAGAATTTCTAGCCATTT
>CALDHV010000019.1 GCA_937902305.1 uncultured Clostridia bacterium | reverse complement strand
CGTTAGTTGTTAGACGTTAGATGTTAGACGTTAGTTGTTAGACGTTAGATGTTAGACGTTAGTTGTTAGACGTTAGATGTTAGTCGTTAGACGTTAGATGTTAGTCGTTAGACGCTAGATGATAGGGGCTTCGGCTTGTGCGTAGCCGGAAGCTTCTGCGTGTGCCGGAATACTGCACCGTAGGGTGCGGCGTCCCCGACGCACCGTGTTCCCTTTGCGCGAGCTTGCGCCCGTATGGGACGCCGAGGACGTTCTTCACCCTTTTGCCGCTCCGTTAATGCAATGGGTTGTCATTCTGACGGGAGCCGCGTGCGAGCAAAACGATCAGCATCACCAGCAAAATCAACCCGCCGAAGGTGGCGAGACATATCCACAGTAGCTTTTGATGGTTGAGGACAAACCGCTCCGCGCGGGTGAGGAACGTGCCGCCCTGCTCCCCGTTAGCGGACTGTTCCGCCAGCACAAGCTCCCGATAGCGTTGCATCGTGCCGTCCTGCGCGTCATAGGTGTACAGCCCCGTATTGCCGTTCGGCGCGGTCGCATATACGATGACATAATCGGTCATATTCTCCGCCGTATACCGATATACCGTCACGGTGGATTCACCGAAGGTGTAGACCCCGGGCACGGTGTTTTCCGGCGGCGTGGCATCTGCCGGCATATCCCACAGCGCGTACATTCCCGCCGCAACCTCTAGTGAGGTCAGCGTCACAAAGCCGTCCGGCGCGGTGTAGATAAAGAATGCGCCCTTATCCCCGTCCAGCAGATAGACGAGCTGGACACCGGTGGTGCTGTTGACCGCGACCGGCGCCGAAACGCCGTTGACCGCAGCATACTCCCAGTCAAATCCGGTCGGCAGGTCGATCTTCGGCTGTTCGGTCGATAGACGGTAGGTTTTTCCGTTCACCGTAATATTCATCGGGTCGGTATCCGGCTGATCGGAGCCGGTCGGCTCGGTCTGCGGCTGGCTCACATCGGTATTCTGGTCTGCCGAACGGGTGATGACCACGGTATACTTTTTCGTTTTTCCGCTCGGGGCGGTTACGGTCACGATCTGCGTATTCTGCCCGACTGCCAGGTCATTGCCGCCCGTCACCGCCACCTTGGCGCCGCTCTGCGCCGCCGTCGCGGACAGCGACAGCGACAGGGTCGTATATGGTACCGCAATGGTGTATTCGGTCACCTTGGCGCTGAAGGCAGGCTTGAGTGTTCCCGCCGACGGCTTGAGCGATTTGAGGTCGGCGTTGGCGGATAGGGTCGGATTGGTCGAAACGACGCTGACCTTGGAGGTCGGCGCGCCGAGTGAGACATAATCGACATAATCGACAAACTCCTCCGTCGTCATTTCAAATGCCCCGGTGCCGGTGCCGATCGCCTTGAATACCAGCTTAAAGCTGACCGAGCTCGGCGCCGTGGCTGTCGGGACATAGAACATCAGCCGGACGATCCCGCTACCACCGTTGCCGGAAACACCGTTGGTGCCGCTACACGACACATACTGAAAGGTCGCGGCGTCGTATTTGAGATTGGCACCGATCGCGCCGACCGTCTTGCCGCCGCCACTATAGGTGAATGTGACCGTCACAGAGCTACCGACCGTCACCGAGCCGGCGCTGGCGGAGCCTTTCAGCGAGCCGGCGGCGGAGACCGCCATCGGCACCGTAGCCGCCAACAACAGCAGGCATAAAAGCACACACCATATTTTTTTCATCGTAAGCCCTCCCAATGTATTACTGTACAGTTTTTGTGATGCCAAGAATGTATTTCTGTGCCACTGTCAGGTCAAGCGCGGACAGCTTGCCGTCCTTACTGCAATCTGCGGCGGTGAGATAATAGCCGGTTATTGACTTGATTTTCAAAATATGCTTCTGCATCATAGTCAGATCCAGCGGCGACACCTTGCCGTCGCCGTTGACATCGCCGCGAATAACGATCGGATAGCTCTCGACCAGCGTATTACCGCTATACAGTCGCACGATGTCACCGGTGCCGATGATGCCGCTGGTCTTAGCTTTGCCCGCGGCGGTATACACCTTGCCGTCGCCGTTTACGACATTGAGGTTTTTGAGGAACGTCGTCACATCGGTGCCCGGCTCGACCTTGGTCACGGTCTTATCGACCGTGTAGGTCTTGCCTTGTATTGTCGGCTTGCTGGCGGTGCCGCCGTTGCGGGTGATGGTGACGGTATAGACCCGCGTCGCGCCGCTGGTCGCCTTGACGGTCAGCTTGATGATATTTTCGCCCGGGTTGAGGCTCACCGTGCCGTTGCCGGTTATGGTCGCGGCGGTATTGGAAAGCGGCGCGGTGATGGTGACGGAGGAGACCGTCCCCTCCACCTGCGCGGCGTAATTCATCGTGTAGCGGTCAAAGGTAGGCGTCAGCGTGCAACCGCTGACCGTCAGGCCGTCCAGGAAATTATTGTTGTTGCCGGTCTTGGACGGCATCGCCGCCACCTTATCCGGCATAGAACGGTACACCGGGATGACAAACTCCAGATTGCTGCTGAGCACCTCGTTGGTCGCGCCGCGATGCAGGATATTGCCCTCCGAGGACGCGCCGTACACGCTGGTCATATATTGATGGCTATAGAGACTGGCGGTATTGACGACATTGAACTTTTGATAATACAGCGTATTCTGCCCTTTGGCAATATACGACTGCGCCAAGTTTTTGGCGGCGGCGTTGAGGCATTTCGCCGGGGTGTCCCAACCGTTATTTTTGGCGTGCAGGGCACCCGCCTCCACCGCGGTCATACCGTCGTGAGCATACGCACCCATATCGAAGAAATTGTAATACCCCTCATAGCCGGAGACGGTGCCGAGCGCCAGCCCGTTGGTGACGGTGCCCTCCTGCACGATCTTGGACGCCATATAATAAGCGCTGATCTTGTTTGCCTTGGCGGCGGCGAGCAGGTCGGCGGAAATATAGTCGATCTTGTCCGGCAGGATCGCCTTGACCCCCGCCTCGGTCTGCAAGGTCGAATAGGACAGCTCCTCAAACTGGAAAATATAGGTATCGTCCAGCCAGTTGCGCGGATCCATATAGTAGGCGATGACATCCCGCGTGGCGGAGTACCACCCGCCGGTGTCAAAGGACACATAGGTTTTGCTCGTCCAGTTATAGGCACCGTATTCCATCGAGCGCCACGCCTCGGGGTTTTGTATATTATTCTTGCCGATCGTGCTTTCGCCGTTGAGCGCCGCCTCCCACGTCATGGTGAGAAGCTGTGCACGAAAGACCCAGTTGGGATGCTTCGCGCGGATCGTGCGCAGGGACGCCTTGTAGCTTTCGGGGAAGCCCTGCGCCGTTAGATACGCCTCAAACTCGGCGTCGCTCTGGTAGGTCGCATCGACGGTGATATAGTCCGCGCTGGCGTAGCCGACGATGCTGTCCTTTTTGATATGATACCATTTGCCGCCGTCGGGGGCAAGGACGGTATTGTCGATAGTTACGACATCGCCCTCCTTGAGGTAGCCGACAATATCATAGCTTGTCCCGGCACCGGAACGCACCCGTAGGGTGTCGTCCACGTGGACGGTGCCGGTCGAGACTGTCGCGGCAGATGCCGGGCAGATCGCGGCAAAGCAACCGATCAGCAGAATGACACACATCACCCATGCCGTCCGCTGTTTGTTCATACCGTTCACGTCCTTTCCATAGTTATTCGATACTGTCTCGTAAAGCGGCGATGACCGCCGCCGTGTAGTCGTCCTTCTCCGACAAATGTGCGTAGCGAAACAGCACAAAACCGTCGGTTTGTTCATTTTGGCGCAGGGAGACCACCTGCCGCGCGGTCACGGTCGGGTCGGTCTGCCATTCGGTGCGACCCGTCCCGGCGTAAAGGTCATCCCCTTGCCACGCTTTATAGAGCGCCAGCCCGCCGATCAGCCGCACTCCCTCTGCTCGCGGCAGGCGTGTCCACGCCTCCAGCGCGGCATCGAACGGGTGCGTTTGATGCAAAAAGCCGTAGTAGATCTGCGGGCAAAGATAATCGACATAGCCCGCTGTGGCGAGCCACCGTGCCACATCCGCGTACATCGCATTGTGGCAGGTATCCGGGTTTCCCGCCGGGCTGATGCCAAAGGCAACGCCATATTGCGCCGCCAAACTATGTACTCCGCTGACCAGCAGATCGACCTGCGTGCGCCGCCAGTCAGCGACACTGATCTCCTCCGGGACAGCCTCAAACGGTTGCGCGGCCTTTGGCAGAGCGGTCGGGTAGAAGTAATCGTCAAAGTGTATGCCGTCAATATCGTAGCCGGCAAGTAGCTCGCGCACACCGTCCAGCACCAAAGCGCGCGCCTTTGCGTTGGATGGGCTGTAATAGTAATCCCCTTTACACGCAAAAACCGCATTTGCCATATCTTTCAGCGGCGTGGCGGCAGTTAATTGACCGATGCGGTAGGGATTGAGCCAGGCGTGAAGCTCGATTTTATGCCGATGCGCCGCCTCAATCGCGTAGGAAAGCGGGTCAAAGCCCTGCTCCAGCAGATGCGCTACTGCTTTTGCCGCCGGAAACTGCTTAGAGGCGTAGTACGCATCCGCGTATGCTCGGGCGTGGTAGAAAACGGTGTTGAGATGCATCACGGCGCAGGTGTCCAGTGCCGCGTCGATGCGTTGCCGCGCTTGGGGCACAGTCGCGTCGGTAAACCATTCGTCCAGCTCGAACCGACTGATCCACACGCCGCGCATTTCGCTATGCGCGGTCGATGCCGGTGTGACCGGTTGACTGACGGCGTTTGCGGACGATGAGCACCCCGGCGTCAATATCGACACGATCAAACAAAAACCCAGTATTATTGTATTTATTTTACCGAAAAACCGAAAAAAGGTCAAGTCTTTACGATACATTTTTTCACCTGATTTCTGTCAATGTTGTTATGGTACAATAGATAGGTAACAAAAATAAATTGAAAAACAACTCAAATGT
>CALDHV010000018.1 GCA_937902305.1 uncultured Clostridia bacterium | reverse complement strand
GGATACAGCGATTATTTTGTCAATCTTTCCCGCGATCTTCAGGACAATGTAATCGCAAGAACCGCATTTTAATAAAGTTCAATTAAGTTTCACACTTGCATTATTGCCAAACGATTGAAAATATGATATAATTTGCTGGCAAAAATGTAGGGGCATAGCTCAGCTGGTAGAGTACCGGTCTCCAAAACCGTGGGCCGAGGGTTCAAATCCTTCTACCCCTGCCATGTAAAAACCCACTTTTGTCTACCGGACAAAAGTGGGTTTTTACAATGAAGTCGACCTTACGGGCTAATGATGTGCCCTGCGGGGCGTTGGGAGCAAACGTCGCATCATTGCGGCACGAAGTGGTGCAACATCATTTTGGAGCGTAGCGACAAAATATCATCAGCCGCCATCGGCGGCGTCATCGTTATCGTGATGGTTCAACACGGTCCACGGGTTTTTATATGAATGGTTTCAAATCGCCGATGATCTGACTGATATGAGCTATTTGCTCGGTTGTGAGCCCGGAAACATCCAACATATCGCGGTTGTCACGCTCAAGCAGAAAATCGGTCGTTACATGAAAAAAGTCGGCGATTTTTGTGAGCATTTCCACCGATGGCATAATGTTGTTGTTTTCCCAATTGGACACGGTTTGCTTGGTGATAGACAGTTTTTTGGCAAATTCGACCTGATTTAGGTTGCGTGACAAACGCAACTCTTTAATTCGGTTCGCTAACAATAGTATCACCTCAACCTGTCAATTATTCGAATACTATTATACGAAAAATGTTGACATTTTAGAAATACTATTGTATATTGATATTTGACTGATGGCTTTGGAAAATGCGTTTTCCGGCTTTTTGTCACAAATAACAGATCGGAGGAAAAGTCTATGAAAAAAGTTTTATCGGTATTTTTATTATGTGCGTTGTTGCTTTGCCTGATCGGATGCAACGATGCAGGGTCATCGCAAAGCGGCAGAGAAACTGACGCACCGACAGCACGGCAAATCTCACCTTCGGATGCAGTACCTTCGCAAAACGGCAGAGGAACTGACGATTTGCTTCTCGGTCATCAATGGGGCGAAACTAGAAATCAGACAAAAGCACGAGGAGTCGAGCCCTCTTTGGTTTTGGGATTCGAAATAGACCAGCCATCTTATTGGCATGACAAAGGGCTATACCTTATAGAGTACCATTTTCTTAGTCGAAATTATAGCGAAATTGTCGATGCTCTAACCGAAACTTTGGGACCGGCTGCCGAAATATCCAATGACCGAATGGAGTATGATTGGTATATTGGCAGTGTGCATTACGAGTTTGATGTTGAACGTGCAAAATGGCTCAGAATAATAAATGACCTTTACCAATATTAACCATCTGCCGTTCCCACTTTCCCTTTTCGCGCGACAAAAGTGGCGGTTGACATCCCTTCTTCGACATCGTATAATCACAGGCAAAATATCAAAGTTCTCGCGGAAAACAGAGGAATGCTTTATGAGTGATCAAATCGGCATATTCTACCATCATCTGCTGACTGCCGCCGCGCGGGAAAAGCTCCCGCTTGCGGAGATTTTCGGCAGGGCGCGGGAGATGGGCTATACCTGCGTGCAGATGGACGCGGACGATCTCGGGTCAGACCCGGAAGAGACGCTCGCCCCTCTGCGTCAAGCGGGGCTTTCCGTCAACTGTATCTACGCGATCGCGCCACGGCTATGCGAAAGGGATGAGGACCTTGCCGCCGATTGCGCGGCGATGGAGCATTACCTTGCCTTGACCCGTGCGGCGGACTGCGCGAAGCTCCTCGCCGTGCCGGGCTCTCTGACCGCGGCGGAGCAGATCCGCGACGCAGCCCCTTACCGCGCCAAGCGGGAGCGCATCGCGCGCGTGCTGGATTTTGCCGTGCACCGCGGCGCACAGCTCGGCATCACCGTCTTTGATAGAGGATTTTGACAATATCGGCGTCCCCTACTGCTTTGCGCGGGAGCTTCGGTGGCTTTTGCAACGCGTGCCCGGTCTGCGCTATGCGCTGGATACCGGCAATTTCCTCTATTGCGATGAGGAGCTGACTGCCGTTCTGCCGGAGCTTTTGCCCTTTATCGCGGATGTGCATTGCAAGGATCGCTCGCTGATACCGACCGGGGGCGACCCTCTGCTGTCGGTCGCCGGGCGCGCACTATATCCCGCCACCGTCGGCGACGGCGCTGTCCCGATACGCGAAACGGTGCGTGATGTGATCGCTTACGGCTATCGGGGCGCCTTCATCGTCGAGCAGTTTGATTCCGCCAACCGCCTTGCGGATATCCGCCGTTCCGCAGAAAACCTGCAAGAGATGTTCGACACTCCGACGCGGGCAGTGACGACTTGCAAAGAATGTGCGCATTGACTTTTTAACACAGCCGTGCTATCATCCATTAGTAAATGGCTGATTTTGACCGATTGCAGGAGGCGTTTTATGAAAAAACGTATTTTGTTCTTACTGATCGCTGTGTGTGTGGCGGTCTGCCTGATGGCGGCGCCGGGCACGACTTGTGCCGACGAGATCCATGTGGACGATTTGCTGACGGATGCCGTCCCGTATAATGGCGAGACCGTATTGCAGGGAACCTATTCTGTGAGCGGTACCGTCACGGTTTCCGATCGTATCACGGTCAATGGTACCGTCAACCTCATATTGGTGGGCGATTGCGCCCTCCGTGCCAATGCCGGCATAGAGCTGGTTGGTAAAAACGCGCTGAACGTATACGCCAAAAAAGACGACAGCGGTGTGCTGGGTATGCTCGAAGCGACGGCGGCTGATGACGGCGATGCCGGCATCGGTATCGGGCACTGCGAGACGTCGCCTATGAATGGCGGCAAGCTGACGGTGTACGACGGCGTGATCCTTGCCACCGGCAAAGTGGGTGGCGCGGGTATCGGCGGCGGCGCGGGTGCCGACGGTATTGCGGGCGGCAACGGCTGTACAGTGTTCGTGAAAGGCGGATATGTGACCGGTGTCGGCGGTGAACAAGGCATCGGCATCGGCGGCGGTCGCGGCGGTCAAGGGGCTTCCGGCGGCATAGGTGGAAAATTGCAGATCAATGAAGGGGTTATGACCGGCATCGCCGGCGAGCACGGCTTTGCTATCGGCGGCGGCTTGGCGGGCGACGGCTACACCGGCGATGACGCTCGCGGCAGTAATCCGGCGGTCAGCTTTTCGCCCATCGCCACATTGAAGGCAGGGCTCTCCGAGCAGGAGCTGGAAGAGGTGGAAAAGCCGGATTTCGGTGCCGTAGTATTTCGAGCCATCTCGGGTCACTCGTATCTGGACAATGAGACGTGCGGCTCGGTTTTGTCCGGTGGCAGTCTGACCATTGTTTTGGTCATCGTGGTTGCGGCGGTCGCGGCGATCGCGATACTGATCGTCCTTAAAAAGCGGAAAAAGACCGCATCCGTGCAATAAACTTGATCCGATGTGCTCGCTGTTTTGTAACAGCGGGCACTTTTCTATTGCATTTCGTTAGGCGGTATGGTACGATGATACCAATTCAGCAGAGGAGATGGAGCAAAATGACGATGCCGAAAATGGGCAATATCCTGATTTTGGGAGACAGCTATTCGACCTACGAGGGACATATTCCCGAGGGGAACTGGTGCTATTATTTCAATGAAAGCGAGGAGGAAAGCCACCTACTGGGCGGGGTGGAGAAAACCTGGTGGTATCCGTTGGTGACGGCACCGGGCAACCGGCTGGTGCTCAACGAGAGCTATTCCGGCTCGACGGTATCCAATACCCGCTATAACAACGAATATTGTCCGCTGACCTCCTTCAACGGGCGGTTGGATCGCTTCCTTGCCGCGCATCCCGACGACCTGCCCGATACGGTGCTGGTGTTCGGCGGCACAAACGACAACTGGGCAGGCTCGCCGCTCGGAGAGCAAAAGTACGAAAACTGGAGCGACGACGATCTGCGGTGCTTCTTCCCGGCACTTTGCCGTCTGTTTTGCATTCTGCGGGATAAAATGCCGCACGCGAAGGTATACGCCATCGCCAATACCGATATGCGCGACGAGGTCAACCGGGGGATCGAGGATATTTGTCGCCGGATGCAGGTGCCGTGCCTTTTCCTGCACGATATTGAGAAGAAAAACGGGCACCCGGATCCCGCCGGTATGGCTTCCATCTGTGAGCAGGTGGCGGCATTTGTGACCAAAGCGTAAACGATTTCCGAACTTTTTTCGAGGAATATTGTGCCAATCGGGGGCGTATGATACAATAGACTTGTCCGACAAGCCACCTGCGACGAACAAGGAGACGGTACGATGAATGAGAAAAACCTGCCCCCGAAAATCATCACACAGCTACGCCACAACATTCTGACGGTGCCGGAGGAATCCTATGAGGCGACCGGCATCGTCATCTTCGGTCGCCGGATCAAGACGCTGGTTTTCACCACCGACCTTGCCATCATCCGCAACTGCGACGCCGATGCGGTTTTCGCGGTTTACCCGTTCACGCCCCAGCAGACGATCAGCGACGGTATCATCAAGGCGGCGTATGTGCCGGTATTCTGCGGCGTCGGCGGCGGCACGACCAAAGGCCCGCGCACCGTGGCGCTGGCGCGGGATGCCGAGTGTCAGGGCGCAATGGGGGTGGTGCTCAACGCGCCGATCACCAACGACAATCTCGAGGCGGTCGCCGCGGCGGTGGATATACCGGTGGTCATCACGGTCGTGAATGCGCAGACCGACATCGCCGCGCGTCTGGCAAGCGGGGCTTCCATTCTCAATGTAGCGGGTGGCGCGCAAACGCCGGAAATCGTGCGCGCGATCCGGGAGAAATACCCCGATGTGCCGATCATCGCGTCCGGCGGCAATACCGGCGAAAATATCCATCGCACGATCGAGGCGGGGGCCAACGCCGTTACGTATACGCCGCCCTCCGCCTGCGATCTGTTCAAAACGATGATGTCCCGTTATCGGGAAGAAGGATAAAAACGCATCGAAATAAATCCTTTGCGGGATTTTCGATATGTTCTTCGAACTCGATATGCCGCTTTGCGGCTCGATATGCACCGCGGTGCAAGAGGGATTTGTTTCATATCGAATTTCTGCGACAGCAGAAATATATCGAGATTTGCCGATAGGCAAATCATATCGATTATTTCTGTTAGGATAGCTTGAACAGGTAATAAAAATCCGGGAGAACGGCAGAAAATGATCTTGCCGTTCTCCCGAAAGTTCTTTTTCGGGCAGGCTTGTTGCCTTTAATCTCGAGTATGATAATTATAAGCCATCCTAATCTCTGCCTATATATTCTTTCGGTGAAACACCGACGGTCTTTTTGAAAACCGTCGAAAAGTACAATGGGTCTTCAAACCCCGAAAGCAGAGCAACATTTTTGACAGAATCAATACCATGCTCCAAAAGCGATATCGCGTATTTAATGCGTATATTTCTCAGGTGTTCGGAATAGGTAACACCGGCTTTGCTTTTGAAAAGATGGGACAGATAATTTGCGTTATATCCCAATTCTTTTGCGATGGCTGTCATAGATAGCTCGGGGTCATTAAACCTGTTTTCGGTAATTTCGGTAATACCGTTTATGATGGCATTCTTTTTGTCGATGCATCGGTAAAGCCTGGAAAATGTATAAAGCAACATACTTTCCGCCGCAAGGTCAACGGTGTCTTCGCTTGCACTTGAAAGACTTTCTTTCCACAAAGGAATAAGACCGTCATGGTTTTGAAAAACGCGGTGTTCCTTGGATATTCCGAATCTTTTGAAAAGCTCCTCCGCACGCATCCCGTCGAAGGTGATATACATATACTCCGTTTCGGTGTCGCAATCCATAAAAAAATCTTCTTCCTTGAAGACGAAAATAATGTAGCCGGCAGAATACTTTACGGGATCATCGGCATAATTGAATGTTCCTTTTCCCTTAATGATCAGTATCGCCGCGTGTGTTGCATATTTTTTCTCTTTGTGTATCGTTTCTTGATTGGACTCATAAATGAATTGCGATGTTTCGAGACCCGAGTGTACGGATGCCGGAATAAACTTACAGATGTTTTTATCTTTCAGAGTAACCATCTCCCGCTTGTTTTTGACAGTATGGGTTATTGGCTATTGTACCATAATTGTTATAAGATGGCAAAGATTTTCTAACAATTTCAAATATATTTATGTGTTTTATGCATTGATTGGAACGAAAGTGACTGTTATACTGTGGTTGGCTGAATTGATTTCGGCCAACCATATTCGTTTGTGAGGGTGATCATTATGGAAAAATTGAAAGTCGGCATATTTGGGATAGGCAGAGGTACTGCGGTAGCCAAAGACTTTATGCTTTTGAACTGTGAAATCGTTGCGTTCTGCGATAACGGAAGCGAAGAGCGAATATCCGCTCATACCAAGGAGCTCGGGAAAGGCGTTAAGCGATATACGGATTTCGATGAATTCCTTAATTGCGGTATGGATGCGGTGATCCTTGCAAACTATTTTCACGAGCACGCACCTTACGCTATCAAGTGCCTTGAAAGAGGAATACATGTATATTGTGAATGTATAACAAACGGAACAATGGCCGAGGGCATTCAACTGATACGGGCGGCAGAGAAAAGCGACGCCGTTTTTATGCTTGCCGAAAATTATCCGGAAATGAAATTCAATCGTGAAATGAAAAGAGTTTGCGATACCGGAGCTTTGGGAAAAATCCTTTTTGCGGAAGGTGAGTATAATCATCCCGTTGACCCCTATAACGATACGGATTACCGAAGGGAATATAATTATTTTCCGGGGCATTGGAGAAACTTAATTCCCAAAACCTACTATATAACGCACTCCTTGGGCCCGGTGATGAAATGTACCGGCGCCACTCCCAAAAGAGTGGCTGCCTTTACCGTTTACGCACCCGTTCCGGATGATGCACCGTCCGCATCCTACTGTGGCGATAAAGTCGCCATCATAACTACACAAAATGATGACGGCTCTGTTTTCAGAGTTACCGGCACTGCCGGTTTCGGAGCTCACGATAATTCCTACCGCATATGCGGAACAAAAGGTCAAATCGAAAATGTGCGTGGTATGGGCGAGAAGATTATGCTTCGCTTCAACGAATGGGATATTCCCGAGGGTATGAAAGAAATCAATTTTTATGAGCCTGCATGGAATGACCCGGATGAAAGCTTTATGGGCAAAAGCGGTCACGGAGGCGGGGATTATCTCACGGCAAAGATTTTCGTAAACTGCATCAAGGAGGGCAAACAGCCTCCGTTTCCGTATGATGTATATGCGGGCGTAACCATGTCGTCGGTCGGCATTCTCGCTCACCGCTCCATGATGGAAGGCGGTAAGCCCTACGATATACCGGATTTCAGAAAAGAAGAGGACTGCAAAAAATACGAGGACGATTATTTGAGCCCCTTTGCGGATAAGAACAGCGACGATTTTATTCCTTGTTGCTCAAATCCCGATTATAAACCCGGCGATGAGCAGATGCGGAAATATCTTGATTCCTTAAAATAAGCTTTTTCGGCAAGGGGACAAGCCATGTTGTATTATACACTTGTTTTGATTTCCGTAATTATGTTCGGCGGGCAATTCTTTTTCAACCGAATGTATCAGCAGGCATGCGGAAGCTCCCTTCGCACAAGCTTTGTTTTTACCTTTTTTACCAGCCTGACAGGAGCGTCCGCACTTTTCATTTTGAATGGATTTCATTTCCATACAACACCATTCACCTTACTTGTTGCTTTTTTTATGGCAATCAATACGATTCTTTTTTCCTTTTTTGCCATAAAATCGCTGGGTATGATCAATCTGTCGTTATTTTCGGTTTTTTCCATGATGGGCGGAATGGCGTTGCCGTTCATTACCGGCATTTTGTGCTTTGGAGAAGAATTGACCGTTGCGAAATCCGTTTGTTTTGCGCTGGTAGCCGTATCCATTGCCTTTACATTTGACCGCAACGGTCAAAAAGGCGGCGGGATATATTATTTCGGCATTTTTTTGTTCAACGGAATGTCGGGCGTTTTATCAATGATTTTTAATCGGTTTGGTTATGATAAAGCGTCTGCCGCCGATGTATCTGTTCTTTCTGCTCTGTTTCGGGTCGTGATATCGGCAGTGGCATTGGTAATAATCCGGGCTTCGAAAAAACAACCGGAGAAGCTACGATTGACAGCGAAAACCGGACTTTCACTGGTGTTGTGCGGGATTTTTTCAATCGTTGCCAATTATCTGTTGTTGATCGCATTAAAACACATTCCGGGCTCCATGCAGTATCCTATGGTGACCGGCGGTGTTATGATCGTATCGACCGTCCTCGGCTTTTTTACATCAAAAAAGCCGAGGATGAAGGATGTGGTATCGGTTGCGATCGCGTTTTCGGGAATATTGGCGTTGTTGCTGAAAATATAATTTTCCACTATTTTTTGGGCAAATGCAGGCCTCCGTAAAAATAAGGTTGTTTCGTTATCGGGAAGAGGGATAAAAAACGCACGGCATCTGCGGAGTGTTCTAAAGGACACTCCGCAACGAAATAAATCCCTTGTGGGATTTGTGAAATGCACTTCGTGCGTGAAATACGCCTGCGGCGTGTGAAATGCCTGCGGGCGTGAGTGGATTTATTTCATTTCACATTGCGAAGTGAAATGAAGCAATATTTCACAATCTGCGAAGCAGATTATTTCACATTTGCCAAAGGCAAATATTTCACTTAATTACCAACTGAAAAGAAAAAACAGGCTGATTTTGATTGTCAGCCTGTTTTTATTTATAAGTGCGCACTTACTCACCACATTCTGTGGTGGTTATCTCACAAAACTGTCCTTAAGAACAAGTCTCGCATGCGGAGCGTTTTTCTTTTTATCACCGATACAGGACTTATTCGATTATTGACATTCCCGAAAAATGTATTAAAATAAAACTGTAAAAATATTATCATTAGGAGGGGTCACTATGAAAACACTCAAGAAAACCCTTGCAATATTCCTGGTCCTGCTCACCTGTGTGAGCCTGTTCTCTGCGGCGGCCTTTGCCGAGGATGCGGAGAAGGCCGACCGTCTGCAGCTCGTGTGCATCGGCAATGAGTCCACCTCTGGACTCGGCCTTCCCGGTTACGGCGCTTCAACGGCGAGCGGCAAGTGGTCGGACAGTTACAGCGGCCGCGGCGCTTCCTTCGGCTTTTTGGATAACCTTTCAAACAAGTCCTATGTCTATTCCCTCGCCTCTTATATGAACACTCTTGACGGCGGCAGGGGCGTTGAGCTGACGAATCTTTCCCTTGAGGGCATGCGCACCGATGAGCTGCGCGGTATCCTCCAGCCGGATTTCGCCAAGCTTGCCGCAGAAAAGGGCGAGAAGGGCGATACCTATTTTGCCGAACGCATGAAGGCGTATAACGCATGGTTTGCCGACAGCAAGAACAAAAAGGGCGTCGGCAATAAGAGCATCACCGATTTCTTCAGCGACGCCATCGCAAATGCCGATGTTATTACCCTTGACCTTACCGCGAGCAACGCGGAGACATATCTGCTCAACCGCCTTCAGGCCGTTTTCGGCATCGGTAAATACAGCAAGGCGGATTACAGCGAGAGTGCCTCCGACCTTAAGTATGAGCTCGATTTCGATGTTGCCTCCTATGAGGAGACCGCGACCCGTCTTATAAAGAGCTATGTCTCCGATAATTCCGGACTCTCTGCCGATGCGGTAAACGGCATTGTTTCCGCTGTTGCCTACTGCTACTGTGACTTCATCGTGAACTTCACCAAGGATATGGAATTCCTGCTGAAGCTCAAGGAGAATCCCGGCAGCTACCGCATCACGTCGGCGCAGAGCAAGGGCCTGAGGCGCTTCCTGAGGAAGGAGTACCTCAACAAGGTCACGGGCGAGACCGTGAACTCGTCGGACCTGATGCCGATGATCGACGACGGAAAACTCAACGAGTTCAACGAGCTGATGGGCTACTACCAGATCGTCACCTCCGAGCTGGAGATGGATGACCGCGAGGTGATCGAGAAGTACCACGGACTCACGCAGATCGAGGACCAGTTCCGCGAGATGAAAGGAACCCTGGAGACCCGTCCCGTCTTCGTTCAGACGCCAGAGCACATCAAGGCACACCTGATGGTCTGCTTCATGGCGTTGACTATGATCAGGGTCGTCCAGCGCAAGACACGTCAGGTGGTCAAGCCTCCGAAAGAGGACTCGAAGTGGTCGTACGGAATTCCCGGCGCGAGGATCTCGGACGCCCTCGCGGGATGGCAGGTCGTGGAGTTCCCCGGCGAGTACTACCAGGTGCTGAAAGCCAAGGGCGACGACATCTTCGCGATCCTCAAGGCGTTCGGGATGGAGCTCAAGCCGCAGCTCTACACCCGCGGCGAAATCCGCGAGATGAAGGCGACGGCGAGCCCGTTCTGAGATGTTGTTACCAAATTATTATGAGGGTGACGTGCGTCAAGCCCGCGTCGCCATTGGGTGAGAACGCCTTTTTTAAAAATCAAAGTGGCAAAGTCGGGCCGGGGAGCTTGTGCGGATTTTCGACAAGATCCGACATTCCGCGAGTCAACAGCAAACATAATTCGTCCGTTGTGTCTGCCGCCGATTTTCATTCACTGTACTTTGCCGCGGGCGGCGGGTGGAATGTGCCGCG
>CALDHV010000017.1 GCA_937902305.1 uncultured Clostridia bacterium | reverse complement strand
TACGGCACCGACGACGGCGAGGTCAGCTTGGAGGATATCGGCAGTTCCATTGTGCCTACCGGCGATCTTACCGGATATACCATTGCCGACAACCTTGTCAACAAGATGGATGCACGGATCGGGGTTTCGCACCAGCTGGTACCGGCAGAGATGTCTCAAGCCACCTATGAGATCCTGGTCGGCGATACCGGCAGACCGGAAAGCATAGAAGCCGCCGAGGAGCTTACCAACAACGCAAATGATTTTGTTATCCGGCGTGACGAGTCCAAGATCGCCATTGTTGCCAACAATACCGAGGGCTTGGAGCTGGGTGTCCAGTACTTTATCAATCAGTATTTGACCGGCCCCAAGGCAACGCTGGATGAAGATGTCAATTATCGTTCCAGCGACAACTGGGAGGCAAATAAAACCACCTACACCGTCGGCGGCACACGTCTTTGCAATTTCTATATCCGCAATGAGAAATATCCCTCTCTGCTGGTACGCGAGGCGGTTGAAAACCTGCGGCGCGAGGCAAAGATCCTCTTCGGCGTAACGCCGGAGCCTATCAACGGCGCAAAGAATGATAGCAATCTCCCCATCGCCCACGCGATGGACTACGATGGCACGAGACATTTTGACAACGAGATTTGGGTCGGCCCGTATCAGGGCGAGGTCGAGGCAATCTTTGACGGCGATGGCGACAGCGCTCCTGCCAAGAATAACGAGCTGACCGGGGTCGAGGACAACGGCTTACTTCAAAGCGAGTGCGGCGCAGCCGGCTATAAGATTTGGGCCGAAGACGGCAAGCTGAAGGTTAACGGCGGCTCCTCCTATGCGATCTACGTCGGCGTCAGCAAGCTGTGCGAGCTGTTGCAAAGAGATGAGTTCGATCCCAACGCCGAAACGACCGGATCGTATGACAACGATTATTCGCTGATGGATCAGTACAAGCTCATCTTCGGCGATGATTTCAACTACACCGGCACAGACGAAGAGGTTGCAAACGGCTTGCTGGAAAACTGGTCGCTCTCATCGGATACCACCCCCGGTATGTACTATTACGGCAAAGATGAGGCTGGTGTCGACCTGTGGGATGAGCAACAGCGTCCCGGCATCTACGGCGATCAAGATGGCACCTACTATATCAAAGACGGCTATCTGTATGAGATCACCAAGTATGCCGGTGATAATCTTCCGTATGAAAATAGAAATGGCAACGGTCAGGTGTGGTATGCCGGACGTGTTACCTCCGAGAAATGTTGGAGCTATCAGTACGGTATCCTGGAGGTTCGTATCGTGATGGGCACTCGTAACGGTGCCTGCTCCTCCGTATGGAACAATGCTGCGACCTACGCCCCGAACGGACGGAAGTTGGAGATCGACCTGTACGAAAACTTTGGTCAACCGAATCTGTTCCGCGCAAACGTTCACGCGCACCATGCTTCGGGAGAAGACTGGGACGGCTATCAATACGGTCCGAGGATCCGTATAAATGGTACCAATACTACCAGCAAAGAAGCGGAAGCGATGGATTATTACGACACCTTCCACCATATCGCCTACCGCTGGACAAAGACCTACATCGCCTTCTATATGGACGGCAAGGAGTTCGGACGTCTCAACTACGATCAGATGAACGCGCACGAAGGCGATGATCAGGTTATGCACACACAGGTCAACCTGCGGCTTGCCAACGGCGTTGGCACCGGAGGATACGATGGAGGCTTTAACCCGATGTCGTACCTGACCGGCGCAGACGATGCGAAAAACAGCTACAAGAAATTCAAAGAGAAGCAAGTCATCGACAGCGTGTATCTGTTCCAGCAAAAGGACGGCATCTTCAATGACAAACGTACAGATACGCATAATTAAGAAAGGAGCGTGGATAGATATGATAGAAGAAATGAAAAAGCCGTATACTGTTCCGTTCCTGAAAACGATCGACTTTCATCAGCAGGAACCGATCGCCGATAGTTACGTCAGCGGAAATAATTCCGGTGTGAGCGAGGCCCGCGGCGATGATGATGGCGGCATTGATTTCGACAGTTGATAATCCAAAGCGCCCTCCCGATAATCGGGGGGGCGCTTCCCTTTACAAAAGCTTTTTTGGTTGCTATGCGTCGGAATACCGTACAACGTAGGGAAAGGTCTTGACCCTTCCGCGCGGGCGCAAGCCTGCGAAAGGGGAACGCGGTGCGTCGGGGACGCCGCTTGTCGGAAATGTGTCCGGCTGGGTCGAGATTTGACAGCAATTTTACTGCAATTTTACTGCAATAGATGTCGTTTGACGTAGTTTGAATGACAATGACAAAAATGGTGAAACCCCTTGATATTACTGACTTTTCAGCAATTTCAAGGGGTTTTCGTTGGAGCTGCTAACCAGATTTGAACTGGTGACCTCATCCTTACCAAGGATGCGCTCTACCAACTGAG
>CALDHV010000016.1 GCA_937902305.1 uncultured Clostridia bacterium | reverse complement strand
GACGTTCACTACAGCCATTACGGCCGTATGTGCCCGATCGAGACGCCGGAAGGCCCGAACATCGGTCTGATCTCGTATTTGGCGTCCTTTGCCCGCATCAACGAGTACGGCTTCATCGAGGCACCGTACCGCAAGGTGGTCAAGGGTACCGGCGTTGTCACCGACGAGGTGACGTATATGCCCGCCGATGTGGAGGATGATTTCATCGTCGCACAGGCGAACGAGCCGCTGGACGAAAACAATCATTTTGTCCGCTCCAAGGTCACGACCCGTCACCGCGGCGAGTTTAAGGAAGAAGACCCCAATGTGGTCGATTATATGGACGTTTCCCCGAAGATGGTCGTTTCGGTCGCCACGGCGATGATCCCGTTCCTTGAGAACGATGACGCGAACCGTGCACTGATGGGCTCCAATATGCAGGGGCAGGCCGTTCCGCTGTTGACCACCGAAAGCCCGATCGTCGGCACCGGTATGGAGTATAAGGCGGGTGTGGACTCCGGTGTTTGCGTGCTTGCCAAGGCGGCGGGTACCGTCACCTATGTTTCCGCCGATACCGTCAAGGTGCGCCGCGACGAGAACGGCGAGATCGACGTTTACAATATCGTCAAGTTCTCCCGGTCGAACCAGGGCACCTGCATCAACCAGCGTCCGGTCGTATCGGTCGGTCAGCATCTCGAAAAGCGGGAGGTCGTCGCAGACGGCCCCGCCACCTGCAACGGCGAGATCGCGCTCGGCAAGAACGCGCTGATCGGCTTTATGACCTGGGAAGGCTACAACTACGAGGATGCCGTCCTCATCAATGAAAAGATCGTCCGGGACGACGTATACACTTCTATTCACATTGAAGAATACGAGATCGAGTCTCGCGATACCAAGCTTGGGCCGGAGGAGATCACCCGTGACATCCCGAATGTCGGTGAGGACGCGCTCAAGGATCTGGACGAGCGCGGTATCATCCGCATTGGTGCCGAGGTACGCAGTGGCGATATTCTGGTCGGTAAGGTCACGCCGAAAGGTGAGACCGAGCTGACCTCCGAGGAGCGTCTGCTCCGCGCCATCTTCGGTGAGAAGGCGCGCGAGGTGCGCGACACCTCCCTCAAGGTGCCGCACGGCGAATACGGTATTGTCGTGGATGTCCACGTCTTTACCCGTGCCAACTGCGACGAGCTCAGCCCGGGCGTCAATATGGTCGTGCGTTGCTACATTGCGCAGAAGCGTAAGATCAGCGTCGGCGATAAGATGGCGGGTCGTCACGGCAACAAGGGCGTTGTTTCCCGCATCCTGCCGAGCGAGGATATGCCGTTCCTGCCGGACGGCACACCGCTCGATATTGTGCTTAACCCCCTGGGCGTTCCGTCCCGTATGAATATCGGTCAGGTGCTCGAAGTACACCTCGGCATCGCCGCAAAGAAGCTCGGCTGGAAGATCATGACACCGGTCTTCGACGGCGCAACGGAGGCTGATATTTCCGAATGCCTCAAGCTCGCAGGACTCGACAGAGAGGTGCTTCCGCTTGAAAACACACGCGGCAAGAAGCTCTTTGAAGAGCAGTTCGACGACGCCGGCAACCGTTCTCTCCGTCCTCTCACCGAGGAAGAATCGAACAACGCCGAATATCTCGAAGAAATGCGCCTCGCAGGCAAGCTCCGCATCGTAGACGGTAAGACTATCCTTTACGACGGACGCACGGGCGTTCCGTTCGATAACCCGGTAACAGTCGGTATCATGTACTACCTTAAGCTCCACCACCTCGTAGACGATAAGGTACACGCCCGCTCTACCGGTCCGTATTCCCTCGTCACACAGCAGCCTCTCGGCGGTAAAGCCCAATTCGGCGGTCAGAGATTCGGTGAAATGGAAGTATGGGCGCTCGAAGCATACGGCGCGGCCTACACTCTCCAGGAGATCCTGACAGTGAAGTCCGACGATACGATAGGCAGAGTAAAGACTTACGAAGCTATCGTAAAAGGTCAGAACATTCCGTCCCCGGGTGTTCCCGAAGCATTCAAGGTACTCGTAAAAGAGCTTCAGGCTCTCGGTCTTGACATGAAGATTCTCGACGAGGACGATGAGGAAGTTCCGCTTGAAACGATAGGCGAGGACGACCTCGAAACACCGAACATCGTTTCCGCGGCTGACGACATTACCGCAGACGACATCGGCGAAACAGTCGAAACGGACGACCTCATGAATTCCTTCACCGAGGAAACGTTCGACGATCAGGAAGAACCCGATGACGCAGAGCTTTTCGCGGCTGAAGCCGCAGGAGAGGGCGACATCGACCTCGGTCTTGACGGGATCGACGAGTTCTGAGATAACCGCATAACAAAACAATGAGCCGGTCGTCTCAGGACTGCCGACCGAACAATATATTAAGAGAAGGTAAATTGTTAATGGAACGCAATGTTTTTGAATCTATAAAAATAGGTCTCGCGTCTCCGGAAATGATAAGAGGATGGTCCTACGGCGAAGTAAAGAAGCCCGAGACTATCAACTACCGCACACTTAAAGCAGAGCGCGACGGTCTGTACTGCGAGCGCATCTTCGGCCCTACAAAGGACTGGGAATGCCTCTGCGGAAAATATAAGAGAATCAGACATAAAGGCAAGATCTGCGAAAAGTGCGGAGTCGAAGTAACGCAGAAGAAGGTCCGTCGTGAAAGAATGGGACACATCGAGCTTGCCGCTCCCGTTTCCCATATCTGGTACTTCCGCGCCATTCCGTCGAGAATGGGTACTCTCCTCGACATTTCCCCGAGAACACTCGAAAAAGTTCTGTATTTCGCCGCATATATCGTAATCGATCCCGGAATGAGCGGACTCCAGAAATATCAGGTCCTCTCCGAAAAGGAATACAGAGAAGCAAGAGAAAAATACGGCGATAAATTCAAGGCAGGTATGGGTGCCGAGGCTGTTAAGGCTCTGCTTTCCGACATAGACCTTGAAGCACTTGGACAGGGTGAAACACTGGCAAGGCACAGAACCATGTTGTATGACCTTGCAGAAAGGCATGACATACTTCCTGAACAGATCACTGAATTCAAGGAAGTGGTTTCTGGTGAATCCATAGCATCCAGACCGCAGATGCAGAAACTGCTTTCAGAAGTGTACCAGAAGAAGTACAAAGGTGTTCTTGTGGTTGAAGTTGAAAGACTGGCAAGGGGAAACACAAAAGACCAAGGTGAAGTTGCTGATGCCTTCCAATATAGCAACACACTGATCATCACCCCTTTGAAGATTTACAATCCGCAGAATCAGTTTGACCAAGAATATTTTGAATTCGGTCTTTTTATGTCCAGAAGGGAATACAAGACAATCAGAAGAAGAATGGAAGCAGGAATTCATCAGTCCTTCAATGAAGGAAACTATGTTGGTTCGGTAAGACCATATGGATATGACATCAAGCGGATCAACAAACGGAAATGTTGAATGGACTTCATCTGCTTCGAATATTGCTTCCGTTGATACAAACGGCAAGGTGACTGCGCTAATGG